>DASXNS010000053.1:0-9218 GCA_036494865.1 Chthoniobacterales bacterium
GGTGGTGGTGAATGGGACCGTGGATGGCAACATTACGGCTGGAGAGCGTTGCGAACTACGGGCTGGCTGCACGGTCAACGGCGATATCGAAGCGCCGCGCCTCGTGGTCGATGAAGCCGCGACCTTCATCGGCAGCGCCAAGATCGCGACTGCGAAAGCTACTCCCGCTGCCTAAAGCGCTCGGGCCGATCGGCCGGTTCTCGGGCTAACAAGACTTGTTAGGCCGTTTCTAAATCTCGTAGCAGCAAAAAACGCGGAGCCCCCGCGCGCGTTGACTTGATTCGGTTTGATTTTAGGTTGCTCAGGTCGGCAGCGCGCCGGCTTTGATCGTGAAAAGCGTCCTCTTCGTTTGTACAGGAAATATTTGCCGGAGCCCGATGGCGGAAGGCCTTTTCCGCCGCCTGCTGGGCAATCGAAAAGATATTGAGGTCGCTTCCGCCGGTGTCCACGCGGTCCGCGGGCAGCCGCCCAGTTTGCACGCCATCCACGTCTGCGAGCAGGAAGGTGTGGACATCAGAGGACTGCGCAGCCAGCCGCTCACCGCCACGCTGGTCGATCGCGCGACGCATATTTTCGCGATGACTGGCGCGCATCTGGAGACGATTCACATGCTCTTCCCTCATGGCGCGGAGAAGACGTATCTGCTCCGCGAATTCGAGGAGCCTGGCATGACGGTCTGGCGGGATGTGCCCGACCCGATCGGCTGCAGCCGCGATGTCTACAGCGTTTGCGCGGCGACGATTAAAAACGCTTTACCGACTGTGCTCGCGTTCGTAGAAGAAAGTGAACTCGCGTTGCCGGCAAAATCGCGCGGCCGCGGAATCTCACCTTATTCTATGGCAGACCTTCCACACGACATCGCGACCAGCTCGGGCTCAGCTGCTTCAACTGCCGCGGCCGGCGGCGGCGGCTTGCGCAAAGTCGATCCGGAAATTTTCGATGCAATCACCGCGGAGGAAAAGCGGCAGCGGGAGAACATTGAGCTGATCGCTTCGGAAAATTTCACCAGCCGCGCGGTGATGGAAGCGCAAGGTTCCTGCCTAACGAACAAATACGCGGAAGGCTATCCCGGAAAACGCTGGTACGGCGGTTGCGAAAACGTGGACACCGTCGAGCAGCTGGCAATCGATCGCGCCAAGCGCCTTTTCGGCTCAGAGCATGTGAACGTCCAGCCGCACAGCGGCGCGCAGGCAAACATGGCCGTCTATTTCGCCGCGATTAAGCCGGGCGACAAAATTCTGACGATGAATCTCGCCCATGGAGGTCATCTCACCCACGGACATCCAGCAAATTTTTCTGGCAAATTTTATCTGGTCACCCATTACGGCGTCGATGCCAAGACCGAGCAGATCGATTACGACGCGCTCGCCAAACAGGCCGAGGAAGTTCGGCCCGCGATGATCACCGCCGGCGCCTCCGCTTACCCGCGCATCCTCGATTACCCGCGGCTGCGGAAGATCGCCGACTCAGTCAGCGCGTTGCTTTTTATCGACATGGCGCACATCGCCGGGCTGGTCGCCGGCGGGCAACATCCAAGCCCGATTCCGCATGCGCAATTCGTCACTACGACGACGCATAAAAGTCTGCGCGGGCCACGCGGCGGCATCGTCCTTTGCGAACAGCGTTTCGCGAAAGAAATCGATTCGATGTTGTTCCCGGGCATTCAGGGGGGGCCGCTCATGCACGTGATAGCGGCGAAGGCGGTTTGTTTTCACGAGGCGCTCCAGCCGCAATTTCGCGATTACCAGCGGCAGGTCGTTATCAATGCCAAAGCGCTTGCGGCTGGTTTGAGTAAACATGGTTACCGCATTGTATCCGGCGGTACCGACAACCATCTCATGCTCGTCGACATCCGGCCCAAGGACATCAACGGCCGGCAGGCGCAGGAAATTCTTGATCGCGCCGGTATCACCGTGAACAAGAACGCGATCCCGTTCGATACCTATCCAATCTTCAAGCCCGGCGGCATTCGCATCGGCACTCCTGCGGTCACCACCCGCGGAATGAAAGAAGAAGAGATGCTCGAAATCGCCGACTTGATCAACGATGCTTTGATTCGTCGCGACGATCCGGCAGGATTGGAACAAGTTCGCGGCAAAGTGCGCGAGCTGACCCGCCGATTTCCGTTGCCTTCTTAACTGTGGCGGCAGCCGTGCCGGCTGCGTCTCTTAACTTCCGCGGACGTCCCGCTCGCCACGGCGATAAGAAAATTTTCCTCTTACCTATTCCGCGCGATTCTGTCTACTCTGCGTTTCCCTCGATGACAAAAATTTCCGAAACGCTGCCGGCAAATCCGCTCCGCGAAGGTCTTGCGACTCGCGCCGTGCCGCAAGCGTGCAGCATCGTGATCTTCGGCGCGACCGGTGATTTGACGATGCGGAAATTAATTCCCGCTCTCTATAATATCGCAGCTGATGGCGAACTTCCCCCCGCCGTCACCGTGATTGGTTTCGCGCGCCGTCAGAAGACCGACGAGGAATTCCGCAAGGAACAGGAGGAAGCGACGCGAAAGTTCTCGCGCCAGACAGTGCGCGACGAGATTTGGAACGCTTTCGCGCAGTCTCTCTTTTACCATCCGAGTGAGTTTCACGACGCAGCCGGTTACAAGAGCCTCGCGGAACGGCTCGATAAAATCGATCGCGAACGCGGCACCGGCGGCAATCGACTTTTTTATCTGGCCGTCGCGCCGGATCAGTTCGAGCCGATCTTAAAAAATCTGAAAGAGGCGCGCTTGAATAAAGCAGCCGAAGGCAGTTGGGCGCGCGTCATCGTCGAGAAACCATTCGGGACCGATCTCGCTTCCGCCCGCGAGCTCAACCGCGTGGTCCACAATGCATTCTCCGAGGACCAGACCTACCGGATCGATCATTTCCTCGGTAAGGAAACGGCGCAGAACATTCTCGTCCTGCGATTCGCGAACGCGATCTTCGAGCCGCTCTGGAATTCGCGTTACGTAGATCACGTCCAGATCACCGCTGCGGAAACCCTCGGAGTCGAGGGCCGGGCCGGTTATTACGAAGGCGCGGGCGCTTTACGCGACATGGTGCAAAATCATTTGCTCCAGTTGCTTTGTCTGGTCGCGATGGAAGCGCCCACCGGCCTCGGTGCGGACAGCATTCGTGATGAAAAAGTGAAGGTGGTGCGCTCGCTCCGGCGTCTCGCCCAAAACGAAGTGGCGCAGAATGTCCTGCGTGGCCAGTACGGCGAAGGAGCGATCAATGGAAAACCGGTGCCGGCTTATCGCCAGGAGAAAAACGTCAAGCCCGATTCAAAAACAGAAACCTACGTCGCGCTGCGTCTGCACGTGGACAACTGGCGATGGGCGGATGTGCCGTTTTACGTCCGGGTCGGCAAGCGTCTCCCGAAATCCGGCACGGAAATCTCGGTTCATTTCAAGAGAGCGCCCCTCGTTTTGTTCAACAAGGAATCGACCTCGATGGACCAAAACGTTCTCGTCATCCGCATCCAACCGGATGAAGGAATTTCCTTGCGGATGCAGGCAAAAATGCCCGGCAGCAGTTTCCGGATCGAGCCGGTTAAAATGGATTTTCATTACGGAACGTCGTTCGGCAAAGCGAGTCCGGAAGCTTACGAGAGATTGTTGCTCGATGCGATGAGCGGCGACGCCACCCTCTTTGCGCGCCGCGATGAAGTGGAAGAAGCCTGGGCTTTCGTCGACGTGATTGAGAATGCATGGGCGGCAAAGGACGATCCGCCGCCATTGCTTGAATATCCCGCGGGCTCGTGGGGACCGGACGAAGCAGACCAACTTCTCGCGCGCGACGGACGCGCTTGGCGGCGCTTGTGAGCGGCACGGCGATGCATACCCGATTCAATGCCTAACGACACTCCAATTTTTTCACCCGGCATCCCGGTCGAGATCGGCAAGATCGATCGCGAGCTAAAAAAACTTTGGGCCGATAGCGGTGGCGCTAAGACGCGCGCTTCTTTGATTAATCTTGCCGTCTACAGCGAAGCGCCCGGTTCGCTCCCGTCCAACACTCAACTCATCGCAGAAATCACCCAAAACCACGCCTGCCGCGCAATCGTCATCGGTGCAAATCCAACCGCCAAAGAAAATCGTGTGGAAGCCTGGATCAACGTCCATTGCCACGTCAGCCGCGCGGGAAGCAAACAAGTTTGCTCCGAACAACTTTCCTTTTTGCTGGAAGGCCCTTCCGCGAAATTGCTTCCGAACATCGTTTTCTCCCAGCTCGATTCCGATCTTCCATTTTTCCTCTGGTGGCAGGGCGAATTTCACGAGTCGATGGATCCGCAACTTTGGGCGTGGGTCGATCGTGTCATCTACGACAGCCAGGCGTGGAAGGATTTCGGCGCGCAAATGGGGCGCGTTGAAACCGCCCTGGCGGAAGCGAAACAACGGATCGTGCTTTGCGATTTAAACTGGACCCGCCTCATCCAGTTCCGTCTCGCTCTCGCCCAATTTTTCGATCACCCGGCATCGCATTGCCACTTCGATGAAATTGAGAGGCTTGAGATCGATTTCGCGCCCGCCTACCGATCGACCGCGCTCCTTCTCTGCGGCTGGCTCGCGGCCCAGCTGCATTGGGAGATCACCGAAAACTCAAAAGCGAAATCGCTCTCCTTTCGCGATGAAGCGAAGAAAACGATTCAAGTCTCTCTTCGCGAAAAAGAAGGAGAACCAATCAGCCGCTGCGTATTGCGTTGCGCGTCGGTCGAATTCCACGTTATCCATGCGGCGAAAAGTGATCTGCTCGACGTTGCGCTCGATACGTCCGGCGAGGAGCGACGCTGCCGAATGCCAGCGACCGAAAACGATCCGGTGCGCTTGATGAGCGAAGAACTAATGCGCGGCGGTCCCCATCGCGTCTATCTACGCGCGATGAATTCCGTTCGGAGTCTCTTGTAACGAGAAAACCTGCGGTTGCCTTAGCAGCTCGGGATCGCACAGTCGGTCTTCGTAAACTTCCGACCAGGTCTGTTGATTCATCGAGCACATCGGCACGGCCATCCATTCACCATTGCGTTTGACCGCGCCTTTGAAGACGCAGGAATCGAGCCGCGCTTTTACCACCGGATCGGCATCAGCGGACGCGACCTGTTTCGCGTCCATGAAATTGTGCATGCCGACGCCGAGGGTGTGGACCTGTCCGCGCAGGAGGGAACGAAAGATTTCCGGCGGCGCTTTCCGCGAAGTGACATAACGCAAAAGCTTGAAAACGAGTTTTGCGGCGAGAAGCGGATGTCGAAACAAGACGCCGGCAATCCGGTACGGCGGCGTGCCTGCGTCGTCATTAACCAGGGAGAGGCCGCCGATTTTTCGCAGCACTTCCCCAAGGAGCGAATCGAACTTTTTGTCGTCTGGCAGAAGAGGGAAAATTTTGCCGGACGGGCGCGCGATCAGGAGCGATGCCCAGCTGTTGCAATCGGGATGACCGAAAATCGAAACGTCCCGCCGCAGCGGGAGGCCGACGCCCGCGCAGATTTTTTCCCAAACATCCGCCGACGTGATCGGGCGCTGCGAAAAAATCGTGCGGCCGGTATCAGCTTCCGGCTGGAAGCTGAGCATTCGCCAGACGTAACTGCGGGTCGGCTCGGCCAAGTACCAGCGAATCACTTCCGGAAGGTCGTCGATGTTGCGGCGCGTGACTGTGAAACTGAGCGCGTACTCGAGCAGCAATCCTGTTTTTTCGCGAAGACGAAGAGCGAGATCGGTGAAGGCCTGGCGCACCGGGTGCAGATCGGCTTCGGATTTAATTCGCCCAATCGGAAAACCGTGCCGGCCCGCCTGGGTCATGTCGACATGGACTGAGATCTGGCGCAAGCCGCCTTCCACCATGAGACGCTCCAAAAATTCGGGATGCTCGATCAAGGTTTGCCCGTGCGTCATCAACATCGGAATAGAACCAACCGAAATCGCGTAGCGGACAATCTCGATCAGCTCGTCGCCGCGCCCCGATTTCCAATAGGCATCCGCGACATCGCCGCCGGTGATCTGCAGCCCGCCGCCGGGACCTTGCAAACGCCGGTTCGCATCGATCTGCTCTTTCACTTGGGCCAGCGATGGAATCGGAATTTCGTTCGCATTCTTCGGCAGGTAACAATGGGTGCAATGAAATGAACAATAACTCGCGCCGAGAGTGAAACCGCAATGGGTCAGATGCCGGCCCGAAATCTGATTATTCGTCCGCAGTTCCAGCGGCAGCGCTTCCCACCGCTCTTTCAAAACGCGCGCTTTTTCTTCGGCAATCGGACGGCGAAAGGCATTCCAGCGCGCTCGCCAGCGCGAGCTCGATCTCACTTGCTCACCCTTAGCGAGCGAAACCATGTTACTTCGCTTCGTTCAAACTCCAGTCGTAATCCTGATAGCTGATTTTCGCGTCGTTCGGAATTGGAGTCGACCGGCGTTTATTAATGAAACCGAGCGCGCCGCCCTCATTTTTAAAATCGTCTTTATACCAATCGAAAATCTTCGAGAGCTGCGCGGTTTTATTTTGCGGCGAGTAGAGAACTCCCTTTTCTGAATTCACGTAGCCCTTCGCCAATTTCTCAAACTGCTCGTCCAGTTTTTCCGCTCGGAAAATCTCGCGATTGAGCGGCGGACAGCTCCGACTCGCGCAATTGAGCGCAAAATGCACCCGAGGCTCGCCGAATTTGGAACGAATCGTTTCCTTCTCCAGCGCGTTGAAGCTGGTTTGTTCGCCGGCCACCTTGATTCGTTTGCTGGTGAAAAAAGTGAAGAGTGGGTCTTTTACGCTCCTGGTTGGATATTTGCCAAGAGCCTCGTGCAGAATCCAGGCGTTGTAGGCATTTAAGTAAAACGCGAGCTGCTGTTTTTTCTCCAGCGCCGATGCATTTTCTTTCGCGATCCCGTCGACGTCTCCTTGCAGTGCCTGGATGTCGTCTGGATTGCTTTTCCATTCGGCATACTTCACTCCGCTCGAAGTGACGTATTTGCCGAGGAGCCGATTGTAGTTTTCCGACCAACTCTGGGCTTCGGAACTTGCGGCAGTCCCGACGCAGAGCACCGCTGCCAGAAGAAAACGCCAGGGTAGTTTCATCTCTTCATTTCGTACGCCCGGAATTCATAGCGCAAGAGCAAACTGCGGCCGGATTTTAATTTCTGGGACGCGCGGGCGGCCAGCCTGGGAATGTCAAAAAATCTTCTGGAGCTGGCGCGCGCTTATTTCGATCGAGAATTTTTCTCGCGCGATTTCCCGCCCGCGGTCGCCCATTCTTCGCGCCCGGATAGGATCGCTGATCAAGCGTTCCATCGCCGCACAAATCGCTTTCGGATCTTTTTCCGGCGCCAGCTCGCCGGTCACATCATGCACCACCATTTCTGGAACACCGGCTAGCGGCGTAGAAATAACCGGCAGACCTGCCGCCATCGCTTCCATGATGACCGTCGGCAAATTATCCATTCCGCCCTCTTTTTCCCGGCGGCACGGGAGCACAAAGATGGTCGCCTGCGCGAGGCGCAACTTGATTTGCTCTTGCGTTTGCGAACCGGTCAACTTCACGCGCGATCCCAGATTCTCCCGCGCAATCTGAGATTTGAGCTCCGCTTCCAAAGGACCTTCTCCGATGATCTCGCAAACAAAGTCGCGCCCGCGCGCTTTCAATAATCCGCAAGCGCTGATCAGATCAGCGAATCCTTTTTTCTCAATCAACCTACCGATGGAAATAATCGACGGAATGCCGCCGCCGAAGTTCGTGGGATGAAAACAGGACAACTCCACTCCGTTGTAAATGCGATGGATTTTTGCCGCCTCAGCCGGGAAACGTTCTTTCAGAAAATTCGCCGAGTAATCGCTTACCGTCACGATCGCAGCGGCGCTCTCGATTATTTTCGAAAGTGAGATTGCGAAATCACGCGGCGCAAAAATATCGTTCGCGTGCGCGGTGAAGCTGAACGGAATTCCAAAAAATTCTTTGATCCAGAACGCAGTCCGCGCCGCCATACCCGCGAAATGAGCATGCACGTGTCCGAGCCCGTTCTGCTGAAGACGCAGGCCGACATAAACGGCTTGATAAAGGCGAAGAAAATCCGACTGCCGGCCCCATTGCCGAATCGCTTCTCGCGCCGCCGGCGAAATTTTGCCTTCGTGGAGCGCGCGGTCCACTTCGGCAACGAGCTCGCGCTCTTCCGGCAGATAATGAACGCGCCGGACAATCTCTTCATTCCAATCCTGCGGTGGCTCATTCGCCGGTCGTCGAATCGAATCGACATGAACCTTGACTCCCTGGCGTTCCAACTCCGCCACCTCGCGATAACAAAAAGTCTGGCCGAACGAAGGAAATCGCTCGAAAAGATAGGCGACTTCGCGCATTGGCAATCGGCCTAACGAGTCAGATTTCGCGGCGAACCGGAATCGGCTTTCCTTTGCCGTCGACCGCTACGTAGATGAAAACACCGCGCGTGACACGGACCTGCTCTCCCGTCATGTAGCGTTGCACCCAGGCCTCCACTGGAATCACCATCGAACTGCGTCCGATTTTTTCCACCCAGGCATAGCACGCCACCGTGTCGCCGACGCGGACGGGCTGCAGAAATGACATTCCTTCCATCGCCACCGTCACGACGCGCGTCTTCGCTGTCTTGGCGGCGAGAATTCCGCTGCCCAAATCCATTTGCGACATGAGCCAGCCGCCGAAAATATCGCCGTTCGGATTGGTGTCGGCGGGCATCGCGATGGTGCGAATGACCAGCTCGCCCTTCGGCTCCTCGTCGGAATTCATTCCGCGGAGGATAGCACAACGGATCAGCCGGGCGAGTTAGCTTACAGGATCAGCATGCAATCGCCGTAACTGTAAAAGCGATAGCGCTCGCGAATGGCTTCGGCATAAGCGCACAGAATAAAATCGCGCCCCGCGAACGCGCTCACCAGCATCAGCAACGTCGAGCGCGGCAGGTGAAAATTTGTGAGGAGAGAATCAGGGTGGTGAATTTTCTTCGGCGGATGAAGGAAAATTTCGGTGGCGGCTTCCTGAGCGATTAGTTTTCCGTCGCGACGTTCCGCCGCTTCCAGAACACGCACCGTTGTGGTCCCCACCGCGACGATTCTTTTCGCCTTGTTGATCGCGTCGGCTGCGGAGTCGGAGATCGAGAACTTTTCTTCGTGCATTCGATGCTCGATAATGTTCTCGGTCTTGACCGGCAGGAAAGTTCCCGGGCCAACATGGAGGGTGACGAACGCGTGCGGCAACGCTGCCAGAATTTCCGGTGTGAAATG
>DASXNS010000054.1:0-4036 GCA_036494865.1 Chthoniobacterales bacterium
GGATTTCCTTCATCCTGAGATTTGCGCGCCGGGCGCGATAAAGCAGCTCGACATCGAAACCGAAGCCATCGGTGCGCACTTGTTCCAGAATCGGCCGGCAAATCTCGAGGCGGAATGCCTTGAACCCACACTGCGTGTCCCAAAAAGGCAGGCCAGTGGCGAGCCGCACGAGCAGATTAAAAACGCGGCCGCCCTGCTCGCGGCGCCAGGGCTGGCGGTTCCCGATTAAGCGGCGATCAAGCGCGCGGGAGCCGAAGGTGATATCGAATTCACCGCGGGCAATTGGTTCGATCAACTTCGGCGTTTCCTCCATCGGCGTGGAGAGATCGGCATCGGAAAACAATGCGATTGGTTTCGCCGCTGCGAGTAAACCGGTCCGAACCGCCGCGCCTTTGCCGCGGTTGGGAAAGTTCTCGATGAGCCGCGTCTCGATTTTTTTCTCTGCCGAAAAAACTTCGCGGACGAGATTCGAAGTCGCATCGGTCGAGCCGTCGTTGACGACGATCAGTTCGCTCTCAGGACTGATCGCGTTGAGATAAGTCAATGCGTCGCGCAAGCTCTGGCCGATGCGGTTCGCCTCGTTGAACGCAGGAATCACGAGGGAAAATGCCGAAAGCGCGCTCATCCTAATCGTTTCGCCGGAGTGTTACTCATCGAGAAGATGATGAACGGTTTTTTGCGCGACAACTACGACGTCACTTGTAAATCGCAATCACACTCTGGCCGCTGAAATCAACCGAAGCGCGATACATTCCGCCGCTGTTGAAAGGAAGGGCGATGTTTCCGTCCTTGTCGATCGCGATCAAGCCGCCGCCGCCGCCGAGCTCGGCGATTTTATCCAAAACAATCCGGGCCGCTTCATCCAACGCCATTCCGAGGTGTTCCATCAATGCCGAGATTTCGTGGCCAGCCACCACGCGGATGAAATATTCGCCATCGCCGGTAGCGGAGATCGCGCAGGTTCGATTGTTTGCATACGTGCCCGCGCCGATGATGGGGGTGTCTCCGACTCGACCCGGCCGCTTGTTGGTATTGCCACCGGTGGATGTCGCCGCGGCGAGATTCCGGTCGCGATCCAACGCCACCGCGCCGATTGTCCCATGCCGGTCTTGATCTGAGATCGCGAGCGGCTCGCCGGACCGCCCGCGCGCCTCTTCGGCTTTTCGGACACGTTCTAGCGCCTCCCATCGTTGTTCGCTGTAAAAATATTCTTCCTTCACGAGCGGGATGCCGATTTCTCCCGCGAACGCTTCCGCGCCTTCGCCAACAAGCATGACGTGGGGCGATCGTTCCATCACGGCGCGGGCCAGATCGATCGGATTCCGCACATGTTTGAGTCCGCCGACTGCGCCGGCTTTCAACGTTCTGCCGTCCATGATAGCGGCGTCCATTTCGTTTATTCCAGCGCTGGTGAAAACTGCGCCTCGTCCCGCGTTGAAAAGCGGATCATCTTCCATCACACGGACCGAAGCGACGACAGCATCGAGGCTGGACCCGCCATTTTGCAAAATGCTGCAGCCGGCATCAAGCGCGCGCTGGAGACCAGCGCGATACTCTCGCTCCAATTCCGGCGTCATCTTGCTCCGCGCGATCGTGCCCGCGCCGCCGTGAATCGCGAGCGCAAATTTCTTTTCTCCATTTTGCATGTTGTCTTGATTCGGTTTTGACGCGGGCGCGGCTCGTCTCCCAGCTTATTTTTCATCACGGGCGCGCGGGAGGGAATTTCCTTTGGCACGCCAGCGAACTGAGGCAACTTCCACCCTGACATGGCCGAAGAGCATCATAGCGAAGATTGGGGCGGCACGATCGAGACCAATCCCGTGGTGGTCGTGCAGGAAATCGGCCAAAAAGGCCGCGGTTTTCTGCGCGAAGTGGGCGGCATGTTTTGGTTCATCGTTAACACTTTCACCGAAACGATCGATAACGTGCGCCGGGGGCGCGCGCCGTTTCGCGCTTCCAGTTTTTTCCGCCACACCGAGCGCGCCGGCGTCGGCTCGGTGCCGCTGGTGGCGATGGTTTCATTTTTTCTCGGCCTAACCATGGCACTCCTGACCGGTTATCAACTGCAACGCTTTGGCACGGAACGGCTGGTCCCGGGTTTGGTGGCAATCGCGTTCACCCGCGAGCTTGGACCGCTCTTGACGGGGATCATGCTCGCGGCGCGAATCGGTGCGGCTTTCACCGCGGAACTGGGAACGATGCAGGTCTCCGAAGAAGTGGAAGCAATCGAAGCAATGGGGATCAGCCCGCTCCGTTTTTTGGTCGCGCCGCGAATGCTCGCGCTCTTTTCCCTCATGCCATGCCTGTCGGTTATTTCGAGCGTCGCCGCGATTATTGCGACCAGTCTGATCTCCCGCGCGTATTTCAGTATCGCCTTTGTGTATTTCAACGATCTCGTCATTCACAGCCTGCTCATTCGCGACATCATCACCGGGATCGCGAAAAGTTTTCTGTTCGGGCTGCTCATCGCCGCGATCGCGTGTTATCGCGGCCTGCACGTGACCGGCGGCGCGGCTGGCGTTGGAACATCCACCACCTCCAGCGTCGTGACCGCGATCACGACCGTGATCGGCTTCGACACGCTCTTTAACATTGTTTACGTGGTGTTTTTCCCGTGAACGCGCCGATTCCTCCAGTCGTGGAATTGCGCGACGTGCATCTCCAGTTCGAGCAAAAAAAAGTGCTCAACGGCGTTTCCTTGACGGTCGATCCCCTCGAGCGCCTCGTCATCATGGGACAAAGCGGCAGCGGCAAAAGCACGATCCTGCGTTTGATCCTGGGCATCCTGACGCCGACGCGCGGCTCGGTTTTTTTTAAGCAATTCGAAATCTCTCGGCTGCGCCGGCGGAAGCTTCAGCAAATTCGCACGCAGATCGGGATGGTTTATCAATACTCTGCGCTGCTCAGCTCGCGCAACGTTCGCGATAACGTCGCCTTGCCGCTGGAAGAGTTGACCGACAAAAGCGAGGACGAGATCGACCGGATCGTCGATGAAAAATTGAGCCTGGTGGGAATGCTGGAAGCGAAACACCAGATGCCTTCGGAGCTGAGCGGCGGGATGCGCAAACGCGTCAGCCTGGCCCGCGCGCTGGTGATGGATCCGGAGCTGATTCTTTTCGACGAACCTTCGGCCGGGCTCGATCCCGTGATAAGCTCCGTCATCGACGAACTGATCATCAGCCTGACCGAAAATTCGAAGGTGACATCTGTCATCGTCACTCACGAAATGGACAGCGCGTTTCGGATCGGGACGAAAATGGCGATGCTTTACCAGGGAAAAATCATCGAAGCCGGCCCGCCCGATCAGTTCAAACAATCTACTAATCCCGTAGTCGTTCAATTCTTGAGCGGCAGCACCGAAGGCCCGATTCTGGAAGGAACCCAAGATGCAATTGCAACGAAATGAAATTCTGACCGGGCTGCTCGTCCTCGCCACCATCGCGATCCTGACCGGTGTGCTCATTCTTCTAGGCGCGCCGGGACTTTTCCGTCCGTTGGTGACCTACAAAATTTACATGGATAACGCGGCCGGCATCAAACTGGGCGCACCTGTTCTGCTCGCCGGCCGGAAAATTGGTCAGGTGGAAAAATTATATTCGCCAGTTTCAAAAGAAGACGCCGCGCGCGCTGAGGCGGCGGCTGAAGCGCTTCGCGCGCCGGCTCCTAATGCGACGCCAAGCGCGACGCCGGCGGGCGCCAGCCCGAAATATGAAGCGCGCATCGACGTCCGAGTGGACAAGGATGCGATGGTTTACCGCGACGCCAAAGCCCGCCTGATTACCCTCGGCCTTCTCGGTGAGACAGCGATCGACATCACCCAGGGCAACGAATCTTCCGGCCGCGCGCGCGACGGCGAGACCTTTGCCGGCGAGCGCGTTCCCGATTTCGGCGAAGCGATTGCGAAGATGCTCGACATCGTGAAGCCCGTCGCGACGGAAGCGACCGCGACCTTGAAGGAGCTTCAGACGACGACTCAGAATTTGAGCCGGATCACCGATGAAAATTCGCAGCTGAACATGGGCCTGGCCCAGTTCCG
>DASXNS010000055.1:0-4658 GCA_036494865.1 Chthoniobacterales bacterium
ATCCAAGTCACCGGCTGGTAATCATCGGAGGTGGTGACTCCGAACATGCTGCAATTAACTGCGCACGCTCGCTCCGCGCAAGCGCCCTTCGTTCGATCCGGAGCGACGCGCGGATTTTTTCGCCGCGAAAAATTGCTTGGAGAAGCGAGCGTTGCGGTGAAAATAGCAATCCTCCGCGTTGTTCCCGGGAATGACGCCGGGGCCGAATCTATGGATAATCTTGCGCCCGCCATTTCGCCGCCCGGCGGAATTGGAGATTCCAAACCGGAGAATCCCGCGGTGCTGGATTGGGTGCAGGAAGTCGCGCGCCTGACCGAGCCGGAAAATATTTTCTGGTGCGACGGTTCCGAGAAAGAAAATGCGTGGCTCTTGGAGAAAGCCTGCCAGCACGGCGTCCTGATCAAATTAAACCAGGAAAAAAAGCCGGGCTCCTATTTGCATCGCTCGAACCCAAACGATGTCGCGCGAGTCGAGCAATTCACTTTCATCTGTACGCCGACGAAAGAAGAAGCCGGTCCGACGAATAATTGGGCGGAACCAGCCGCGACCTACACGAAATTGCACGGGATGCTGAAGGGAGCGATGCGCGGGCGCACGCTGTTCGTCGTGCCTTACATCATGGGTCCGCCAGATTCTTCGCTGACCAAAGTTGGCTTCGAAATCACCGATTCGATCTATGTCGTATTGAGCATGCGGATCATGACCCGGATGGGATCTATCGCGATCAAGCGTTTGGGGGCGGATGCGAAGGCGGAATGGAATCGGGGCGTGCATTCGTTGCTCGATGTGAATCCCGAGCGACGGTTGATCTGCCATTTTCCGCAGGACAACGCCATCATCTCAGTCGGCTCCGGTTACGGCGGAAATGTTTTGCTGAGCAAAAAGTGTCTCGCGCTTCGGATCGGCTCGTATCTCGCGCGCAAGCAAGGCTGGCTCGCCGAACACATGCTGATCCTCGGTGTGGAATCACCCGAAGGCCGGAAGCATTATGTCGCGGCGGCGTTCCCGAGCGCCTGCGGAAAAACGAATTTCGCGATGCTCATTCCGCCCGCCCATTTCAAAGGCTGGAAAGTTACGACCGTGGGCGACGATATCGCCTGGATGCAGATCGGCGACGACGGACGGCTTTACGCAGTCAATCCGGAGAATGGATATTTCGGCGTCGTTCCGGGGACGAGTTACAAATCGAACGCGAACGCGATGAGATCGATCGAGCGCGACACGCTCTATACAAATGTGGCGTTGACTGATGACGGCGATGTCTGGTGGGAAGGGAAAAATGGCGCGCCGCCAGCCCACGCGATGGATTGGAAGGGGAACGATTGGACGCCCGGCTCGAAAGAAAAAGCGGCGCATCCCAACAGCCGCTTTGCGGTGCCGATGCGCAACAATCCGGTGCTCGACAGCAATGTGGAAAAAGGCACGGGCGTTCCGATCAGCGCGATTATTTTCGGCGGGCGGCGCAGCGATACGATGCCGCTGGTTTTTCAGGCGCTCGACTGGATTCACGGCGTTTATGTGGGTGCGACCATGGCTTCCGAAACGACCGCTGCGGCGACGGGCGCAGTGGGTCAGGTCCGGCGCGATCCGATGGCGATGCTGCCATTTTGTGGATACAACATGGGGAAATATTTCGGGCATTGGCTCGAGATCGGCCCGCGCCTAACGAATCCACCGTTGATTTTTCACGTGAATTGGTTCCGAAAAAACGCGGAGGGAAAATTTCTCTGGCCGGGCTTTGGCGACAATATGCGGATCTTAAAGTGGATCATCGATCGCTCCGAAGGAAAAAGCGGTGCGGCGGAATCGCCGGTCGGATGGGTGCCGCGTCCAGCGGATCTCGATCTCGAAGAACTCGACGGCATCTCCGAGGACAAGATGCGGGAATTGCTGGCGGTGAAAACGCCCGAATGGAAAGTCGAGCTCGAAAGCCAATCGAAATTCTTCGAGACGCTCCAGCCCGACATGCCCGCGCAACTCCTCGCCGAACAAGAGAAAGTAGCGAAGCGTTTCGCCAGTTAAGTGCCTTGTCATCCCGAGTCCCGGAGACGGTGAGGGGACCCCTCGGCGCGCTGCGCGAGCCTCGGGATGACACTGTTTTTCCTGCCGAAAATTTGCGAACCGTGTCGCTCGACCGGATAGTCTGCGGTGGGTTCGAAGATTGTTGAAAAACCGTGCGTGACTGCGCCGCCCGATCGGGGTTGCGTGGAGATTCGCGGCGCGCGTCAGAACAACCTGAAAGGGATCGATCTCGATCTCCCGCTCGGAAAATTTACCGTCGTGACCGGTCCGAGCGGCAGCGGCAAATCGAGCCTCGCCTTCGACACGATCTACGCGGAAGGCCAGCGCCGTTACGTCGAAACCTTCAGCCCCTACATGCGGCAATTCCTCGACCGCATGGACAAACCGCGCGTCGACGAAATTCGCGGCATCCCACCGGCGATCGCGATCGAGCAGGCGAACCCGGTGAAGAGTTCGCGTTCCACCGTCGGCACCATGACGGAGATCAACGATTACCTGAAACTTTTGATGCCGCGCATCGCGCGCGCCTTTTGCCCCGGCTGCGGCCGCGAGATCCGTCCTGAAACCGCGCAATCGATCGCCGATCACGTTTTCCGGGAGCTCCCGGGCGAAAATGTGCTGATCACTTTCTGGGTCGCGGTCCCTCTAAAAACAGAACCGCGTCTATTTTTCGATTTCATCCAGCAGCAAGGCTATCATCGCGTCTGGATCGATGGCGCAATCGTCCGCGTCGATGCCGACAAGAAAATCAAACGGCTCGGCGCGCGCGTCCAGGTGGTTCAGGATCGCGTCGCGGTTTCCGAACCGAATCGCGCGCGACTGATCGAGGCGATTGAAACCGCCCTCCGCTTTGGCAAAGACAAGATCAATGTCGTGCCGATTTCGGAAACCGAAAATCGGAAATCGGAAAGCGAAGAGTCGCCAAAGCGGCGTGAAAAGATTCTTTCCGAAATCCGAAATCCGAAATCGGAAATGCCCTTCTCCACCGGCTGGCATTGCGCGCATTGCGATCTCGATATCCGGCCGCCGACTCCCGGCCTTTTCAGTTTTAACAATCCGCTCGGCGCATGTCCGACCTGCCGCGGCTTCGGCCGAACGATCGCGATCGATCTAAACCGCGCGATCCCGGATCGGAGCTTGAGCATCTCGGGCGGCGTGGTCCGCGCATTTCAAGGACAGCAATTTGGCGAATCCCAGAAGGACCTGTTGCGTGCCTGCGCCCGCGAAGAAATTGACGTGCGCACGCCTTTTGAGGAGCTGCCCAAGGCGGATCAGGACTTTGTTATTAACGGCGAAGCGCGGGATACGGACACCGATGTGGAAGAGTTGGCAGAGAATGACCGCTGGTACGGCGTGCGCGGGTTTTTCAAATGGCTCGAGAGTAAGACCTACAAAATGCACGTGCGCGTTTTGCTCAGCCGATATCGCGCTTACACCACTTGCCCTGATTGCAAAGGCGGGCGCTTTCAATCTGCGTCGCTGAATTATCGGATCGTTTCGCGCCCAAGAGGCGAAACGCGGGAAACGGCGCGGACCTTGCCGGAGATCGCGCTGCTTTCCGTTGCCGACGCACGAAAGCTCTTCGCCGATCTGGTTCTGCCGCCTAACGACTCTACCGCGGAGATGTTGCGCAACGAAGTCGTTACGCGGCTGCGTTATCTTTGCGAGGTTGGGCTGGGTTATCTAACGCTCGATCGCTCCACCCGCACGCTCAGCGGAGGCGAAGTCCAGCGCGTAAACCTAACGACCTGTCTCGGCGCCTCGCTTGTGAACACGCTCTTCGTCATGGACGAACCGAGTGTCGGGCTCCATCCGCGCGATGTCGGCCGTCTCGTGCGCGTCATGCACGATCTGCGCGACAAAGGCAACACCCTGCTCGTGGTCGAACACGAGGAAGCGATCATCCGCTCGTCCGATCACGTAATCGATATCGGTCCCGGGCGCGGTGAGCGCGGTGGCGAATTGGTTTTCAGCGGCGCGTTGGACGAAATGCTGGACGCGCCCGTGACTCAGTCGCTCACGCGCGATTACCTCGCCCGCGAAAAATCGATTCCCATTCCGAAATCGCGCCGGAAATCAACCACCTCGATCAGGATCACCGGAGCGCGCGAGCACAATCTCCAGAATCTCGACGTGGAAATTCCGCTCGGCCTTTTCAATTGCGTCACCGGCGTTTCGGGTTCTGGCAAGTCCACGCTCATTCACGAAGTTCTTTATCGAAACCTGCTCCAGGCGAAAGGACAGCCGAGCGACCAGGAGCCGGGGGCGTGCAAGTCGGTCACCGGCGCGCATCGCATCGGCGATGTGGTTATGGTCGATCAGTCGATGCTCGCCCGCACGCCGCGCTCGACGCCGATTCTTTATCTTGGGCTCTACGATCGCGTGCGCGAGCTTTTCGCCGCGCAACCGGAAGCGATGGCGCAGGGACTGACCGCGAGCGCGTTCTCTTTTAACTCGGGCAGCGGGCGCTGCGAGCGTTGCTGCGGCACCGGTTTCGAAAAGATCGAGATGCAATTCCTGAGCGATCTTTACGTGCGCTGCGCCGAGTGCGAAGGCCGTCGCTTTCAGCCGCACGTCCTGCGCGTGAAACTGCACGAAAAATCAATTCACGACATTCTCCAGCTCACTGTTCACGA
>DASXNS010000056.1:0-6370 GCA_036494865.1 Chthoniobacterales bacterium
AAACCCCATGCGGTGCAAGACAAAACAGAGGGAGGACAGCCGGTCCGTTTGATCCTCGGGTATGGTCGCATCATGGCGGATGAAAGTTCGCCGGCGCTCGGAGAAATCCGGGTGAGATAAATGATCATCGCCCTGAAGAAATTCAGGGAAACAGAATTCGGCTTACCGCCATCTATATATGAAGGGCGCTTTCGGAAACGAAGGCGCCCTTCCTTTTGGCCGGCATTTCGCCCGCTGGCCTCGAGCGCAATCACCAACTCCATGAAACTCCACCGTAGAAACCTCGACCATCGCCGGGATGAAAAATTCGCGCGTCTGACACCGTTCGCGCATCCGCAATAGGATCGATCGCCGCTGGAAAATGTTTGTCGGTCAGGTTTTTTCCTTCGAGAAAAATCGAGAAACCTTTTTTTTGCCGGTACCCGATTTTGAATCCGAGCAGCGCGTAGGAATCAGCAAAGAGCGTATTCGCCTGGTCCACCGGATAACGGGTGATGCTCCACTCCACGTTTGGTCCGGCGTAAAATCCCGCGGCGCTGCTATACGACAAGTCCGCTTCATAAAAATGGATCGGCACACCCGCGATCCGATTATGGCCATAGACAGGATCGCCCTCGAAATGGAAATCGTTCAGGGTATAGGTCTGGCTGAAGGTGAGCCGCTTGCCCGCGTTTTGCTTTTTGTTTTGCAGGATCGCGCCCAGCAATTCGATCTCGAGGCCAGCTTCGATGCCTTGATGATAAGAACGATGAACGTTGACCGCGCCGATGTCATTGCCCTCAGCGTCGTTCAATTCCAGCAGCTCATTATGCAATCGAGAATGGTAGAGCGACAATTCCCACCCGAAAAGGCCGCGTTCTCCGTGCGTGCCTAGCTCGATCGTCCACGCTCGTTGTGGGTGGAGCGGCGTGTAAACAACGCTGGAATGCGGCCCTTCCGCGAACTCGACCATGTTATCAAAAGACGGCGGCTGCCAGCTCCCGCTGAAGTTCGCGAAAATCTGCGTCTCTTTATCGAGTTCGTAAATCAGGCCGGTTTTCGGATTCCAACCGTAGAAATTTTGCTCGTGCGATTCGTCTCCCTCGGCGTCGCTCAGGAAATGATCTTCGAAATGGCGCTGCGCGTAAATCGCCTGCGCTCCGGCCAGAATGGAAAATTGGTCGGTGAGATAATGCTGCTCTTCGAGGTGGAACGGCGCGTTGATTGAAATTCCGGTATTCAGCGCGGTGGTCGATCCGCGATGACCACTCAGGTTTTCAAAATTCTCAGTGACTTCGCGCTCGAGCTGAAGATTTAGACCGATGGTGAAAATGTTTCTCCCGCCCAACAGTTCGCCGCGGTTAACAAAATTCAGGCTCGCGCCGTAATTGTCCGAATAAAACGCGGTGATGCCCTGACGGAAATCGGCCGAGAAAAATCCGCGCTCCTCCAGGTTTCGATGAAACCAGAAGAGTCCCGCATCGAACTCGTGCCCGTCGTTTCTAAAACTGATCTTATCGGCCAGCCGGAGGAGGTTCCATTTTTTGTTGAAGTCTTCAGCCACCGCGTCCGGATCCGGCTGTCGCGGGTTGTCATTCAATTCTTCCTTGGTCAATCCGCCCGGCAGTTGGCGATCCACCCGGTCAAGAGTCAGATAAAATCTGTTTTCAAGATGATCGCTAAACTTGGAGCCGAGATCGCCGAAAATCCGTTCCGTGTTCTCTCTGCTATGCTCGCGAAAGCCGTCGCGGTAACGCTCCATCAACGACCCGACGTAATCGAACGGTCCCGCCACATCGCCGAAATTTATCTGACCGCGGAGATAACCGAAGCTCCCGCCTTCCAGTCGGACGCGGAATCGATCGGCGTCGTACCCGGTCGTGGTGACGAGATTGATCGCGCCCCCGAGGGTGATGGAGCCGTATTTGAACGCATCCGCGCCGCGAAAAACCTCGGCGTATTTGATGGTGGCGAGATCGAAGTCCTCCAGATTCGCTTCGCCGTCGCCTTGATTGAGCGTCAGTCCATCGAGCAAAAACTGCACGCCCAGCGGCTCGTTCTCCGACAAAATTCCGGAGCCGCGAATGGAAACTTTAGTGACCTCAGTTCCGTTTTCCGTTTGCAGGAAAAGCCCCGGCGTTCCCCGCAGCAAATCGTCAAAACTCGAAGCGCGCCCTCGTTCCATCGTTTCGGCATTCCTCAGCGTGAAACCTCCCGGAATTTCGCTCTTTTGCTCCGCAGCTTTTTCGATGGAAGGCGACGTCAACGATTCCTGCTCAGCTCGCCCGCTCACGATTACCCGCGGCAAATCCATCAAGCCAGGCTCTGACAAAATATCCGCGGATTTCGCGGCGCCGGTCGCCAGGAGGTGGGCGGTTGCAACCCAAATCAGTTTGTAGCGCGACACATCTGCTCCTCGAAATCAGGCCGCGCTGAGAGAATCGTCAAGGCAGCGGAGGAGATGCGAAACTGTTTCTTCCGTTTCATCGCCCATGTTGGAGAGGCGGAAAGTTTGCCCTTTGATTTTGCCGTAACCGGGATCGATCACGAGGTGATGTCTTTTTCGCAAATCGCGGGCGAGCTTTAATACGTCGATGTCTTGGTTGTTCTTCACGCAGGTCAGTGTCTGGGAGTGGAACCCTTTCTCGGCGAAAAAGTCGAAGCCGGCGCGGCGGACCCAATCGTGGACGAGCGCGTTGGTGCGGGCATGACGTTCGTAGCGATTCGTTAGGCCTTCCTCAAAGATTTCTTCGAGCTTCGATTGCAATGCGTGGATGTGGCCGATGCTCGGCGTCGCCGGCGTCATCCAGTCCTCCTGCTGCTTTTTGAATTCGATAAAGTCGAAATAGTAGCCGCGATCTTTTTGTTTCTCCGCGCGGCCGAATGCCTTCTCGGAAAGTGCAAAGAGTGAGAAGCCAGGCGGAAGGGCGAGCGCTTTTTGCGCGCCGGTGAGCAGGAGATCGATGCCGAGCGCGTCCATCTCGATCTTGAGCGCGGAGAAAGAGGAGACGGTGTCGAGGACGAGCGCGACGTCGGGATACTTCGCGAGGGTGCAGCAAATTTCCGGCAGCGGATTCATCACGCCGGTCGAGGTCTCGTTGTGAATCAGAGTGACGGTGTCGAATTTTCCGGAAGCGAGCGCGCGATCGATAGCTTTGTGATCGATGTGTTTCCCCCACTCGACCTGGAGGGGCTCGGCGTTTTTGCCGCAGCGCTGGGCGACCTCGAGCCATTTATCGGAGAACGCGCCGCACATGCAGCAGAGCACGCCCCGATCGACCAGATTCCGGATCGCGGCTTCCATCACACCCCAGGCAGATGAAGTGGAAAGGAAGACCGGCTGCTTCGTCCCGAATAACGTTTGCAGCTTCGGATGAATATCACGGTAAAGATTTCTGAAATCTTCGCCGCGATGGCCGATCATCGGGCGCGAGAAAGCGGCGAGCGTCTTTGGTGAAACTTCAACCGGCCCGGGAATGAAAAGCTTGTCGTGGGGCTGCATGGGGAAAACGTCCAACGTCCAACCCTCAACGTCCAACGCTGAAAGAAGCCGCAGAGCGCCGTTGCCAGTCGGCTAAATCCGTTTTCGGATCAGCCAGAATAAAGCAGAGAGCGCGAACCAAACCACGCTCGCCAGGGTAAGAACAAACCAGGGCGCGAGCCGCAACAAAAGCAACCAGACCAGAAGCGCGAAGATCATCAGCACAATGCTTCCGATTGCCGCGCCGGCGGCATCCACGCTCGCGGCCGCTCTGCCACGCGCTTTGCCATTCAGGCCGAGTTTTTCTTTTCGCTCCGTCTCGTGTTTCTCGATCAGGGTGGCGCTGGCCGGAAAAATCGCGGGAAAGGCGAGAAACAATCCGCCAACGGCGGGTCCGAATTTTTTCGCGATCGTTCCGGCGACGGCTGTGATGATCCCGCCAAAGAGAAACCTCAAGACGTATTCGTACCATCTCGTTTGGCGAAGCGCGGAAAGGTCGATTTTGATTTGCATGTCGGATTATCGAAGCAGGAGGAACCAAAGAGAGAAGGCGACCGCAAACCAAAGCGACCCAGAGCCGAGAGTCACGAGAAGGGTTGGCCCTTTGAAACGCATCAGCAGCCAGCTGACCAACTGACAATAAAGGCAAAGCGCGAAGGCGGCGGCGATCATCGATCGCGCTTCGGTCGCAGCGTAGGCGGGACCGTTTTTTAGAATCGTTAGGCCGAGAGTGGCGAGCGCGACCGAGGGAGCGGCGCCGAACAAACCGGCAAAACTTTTCGGTTTGAAAAGGTCGCCCAAGACCGCAAAAGCGGAGACAACCAGACCGCCGATCAGAAATCGAATAACGATGTCCATGTTTTAAGCGCAGCTCGCCAAGCTATCGCGTCTCGGCGCATTTCCAGACGGCAATTCTTCCAAAAACGAAGACCGCGAGCCTGTTTCGCTGCGAAACAGAATCGGCCATGAGCGAACGATCAGGCGAGGAGAAGAAAAAGCCGGGACAACTTTCCAGCGACAAAGTGGAAAGTGAGATTCTTGCCAACGAGCGAACGTTGGCCTGGGTCCGGACGAGCATCGCCGTGATGAGCCTCGGATTTGTGATCGCGAAGTTCAGTCTTTGGATGCGGCAGATGTCCTCGGGGCTAGCGCCGCAGACGCCCGTTCACCACCTGAATCTGGCTGTGCCGCTGGGAGAATGCATGATAGGCGCCGGCGCGCTCTTGAGCGCGTTTGCGGGATGGCGTTATCATGTTGTGAATCGCGCAATCGAACGGGGCGAGATCAAAGCGGACCCGGTTCTCGTGTTCGTAATCACGGCGATCATGGTCGGCACGGCGATCGCGGTCATTTCCTATATGGCCATTTCCGCCCAGGGGAATTGAATCGGCGCGGCCCTGTCGTCCCTGTCGTAAATCCGTTGAGCCATCGAAATTCGTTTTTCATTTGGAACACCAACCAATGGAGGGAAGAATGGCACGAGGAAGTAAATCGAAATACACCGATAAGCAGAAACGCAAAGCGGAGCACATCGAGGAAGGTTATGAGAAGCGCGGCGTCAGTAAAAAAACGGCAGAGGCGCGCGCCTGGGCGACGGTAAACAAATCCGACAAGGGCGGAAAGAAAGCTGGCTCCGGCCGCGGCAAGAAGAGCAGCAAAGCGCCATCGCGCAAAGGCGGAAGAAAAGGCGGCCGGAAGAAAAAGAGCTAGGACGCCGCAGTATCGCAAGGGGCTTCGGACCGCCCCGTTCCTTTCTCAGATGCCGGCAAGAAACCAGGATCTTCACGGGAGCGCGCCGGATAAGTCGGACTTCGCTCTTCTCCTCATCGATGTCATCAACGATTTCGATTTTCCGGAAGCAGCGCAGCTCCTGCGTTACGCGCGCCCGATGGCGCGAAAGCTTTTGCGATTAAAAAAGCGCGCGAAAAAAGCGCAGGTGCCGGTGATTTACGTGAACGACAACTTCGGCCGCTGGCAATCGGACTTTCGCCGGCAGGTGCAGCATTGCCTGCAGGCAGATTCGCGCGGCCTCGAAATCGTCAGCCTGCTTCAACCGGAGGAGGACGATTATTTTGTGCTGAAGCCAAAACACTCCGGCTTTTTTTCCACTACCCTCGAAACTCTCCTGCGTTATCTCGGATCGGAAAGGTTGATCATCACCGGCATCGCCGGAAATTTTTGCGTCCTCTTTACTGCGAATGACGCTTACATGCGCGATTATGCGCTGATGATCCCGGCGGATTGCACCGCGTCGAATTCGGCCGGCGAAAACAAAGAGGCGCTCTCTTTGATGCGAAAATTCCTGAAGGCCGACACGCGCCCTTCCACCAAGATCAGACTGCCCCCCGCGCGAAAGGAAAAACGGCGTTAGCTGCTTTTCTCCGTGACCGGTCTTCGTTTGGAGTTGGTCTATCTTCCCCGCGCTTGCGCGCGAAAGTTTCGCGTGGCATAAGACCAAGCCTCATTCCCAACCGCCGGCCCGATGCGCCGGAAATTTCACGATGCCGCCTCTTTCTTCATCTGTGTCCGATCCGGTGCTCGAAACCCGGATCTTCTGGGATCGTTACACGAAGGAAATAGTGGCTGCTGTCCTGGCCGCCTTTCTCGCGATCGCAGGCTTTGGCGGATACCGATATTATCAGGCGCGTCGCGATTCAGCAGCCGCCGAGTTATTGGCGGGCGCAAAAAAATCCGCTGATTTTGAAAAAGTAATCACACAATATTCCGGCACGCCGGCCAGTGCTTCCGCCTATCTTTTTCTCGCCGAGGAAGAGCGGAAAGAAAAAAGATACGAGGCGGCGAACGTGACTCTCGAATCGTTCATCGACAAAAATCCCAAGCATCAACTGAAAGGCAC
This sequence comes from Chthoniobacterales bacterium, assembly GCA_036494865.1. Classification (GTDB taxonomy): domain Bacteria; phylum Verrucomicrobiota; class Verrucomicrobiia; order Chthoniobacterales; family UBA10450; genus AV80. Next base: position 6,318 of record DASXNS010000056.1, read on the forward strand.
CGCCCGAATGGCAATGGCGGCGAATTTGGAATCGCTGGGCAAACGAGACGAAG
>DASXNS010000057.1:0-4382 GCA_036494865.1 Chthoniobacterales bacterium
GGACCACGGCCGCGTCGTAAGCGAAGGGACGCCTTTCGAAGTTCTCGAAGCGCCCCGGCGCAAACGGTTGGCGCAGGCAGCCGGCTTTGAGAATTTCCTAAGCGGGGCTATTGTGGATTTGCGCGAAGCCGATGGCGTGATGCGTGTGCGTCTCGACGGAAGCAATTGTGAAATCGAAGTGCCGCTAGGCTACGCGGCTGCGGGAGACCGCGTACGCGTGGCCATTCGCGCTGGCGATATTTTGCTCGCCACGTCGCACCCGCGGGACCTCAGCGCGCGCAACATCATGGAAGGCCGCATCGTGGATTTGGAAACGCGCGGCGCGCTCGTCCGGGCCCGCGTGGATTGCGGCGTGGAGTTTATCGTGCACCTCACTCCAGGAGCGACGCGCACACTCGATCTGGCGGCAGGACGCCGCGTCTGGTTGGTGCTGAAAACGCACTCGTGCCATCTCGTCGAGGAATGAACGGCCTCTTAGCGTAAGTGCCCCTCAGGATTTTGGCTTGCTCGCTGCTGGCGCCGCGGCCGCGGGCGGAGAGAATCGTACTTCGGCTGCTTCGAGAGTTTCGCCGACTGGCTTGGCATGAATCACCACCCGGTAGCCCACGGCCAGATCTGTGCTTTTCGCGGGCTTGTCCACATTGCCGCTTCTCAAAATATACGTAGTCGCGGCCACGAGCTTTACCTCGACCGACGTACCGTCGGCGATTTTCACCGTGACCGAATCGGGTCCGGCTTTTTGCACCGTACCGATAACGTGTTTCATGTCGCCATGCGCCAGGGCAGCTCCGGCCACAAGCGCAACCGAAAGAAGAAGTGCGAGAAAGCGAAGTTTCATAATCATCTCCGACTGGCTGGGCCGGCCGAATACCGGAATCCTCATTATTCCACAAATCTATTCTACAAATCTCGCCAGCGCGAGCCATCGCAATAGTTTCTCGAGGACTAGCTCAGTGCTCGTATTTCTTATCTCAGTGATGATGGTGTTCTTCTGGTTTAGGCGCAGGTGCTGCACCATTCAAAAAATCGTCTTCTTGCTGCTCTTCGTTCCGGTCGTCCGGTCCCTTCGGATTGTAACGTTCCATTTCCATGCGTTCGTCCGCGGTCAACTGCGGCAAGTGGCGAATAAAGAGCACGAGTTTCCAGCTATCGTCCGGTGAGCTGTGGTGGGTAGAAAACGCAGGCATTCCCGTGAACCGCACTCCGTTCTCAATAATCCAGAAAAGCTCGCCGTCTGAAAGCTTTTGTGTTTCCTCATGCCGCAGGTCCGGAGGTTTCGGATAAAGTCCGCTGCCCATCATCGTGTCGCAGCTGCCATCATTTCCATGGCAGATCGCGCAATGGTCCGCGAAGTGCAACATGCCGCCGCGTAAATTCTCCGGCGTGGCTGGTACCGGATTGGCCAGCTTTCGCGCTGCGCTCGGAAGAGCCATATGCCTGGCTTTCCGCGCCATCATCACCTCGATCGGGGTCGGCGTAGCCTTTGCGCTCACGCCGTTATGCAACAGCGAAAACGCCACAAAGCCGATCGCCAGCACCACGACGACGAGCACAATCAGGATGAGCTTTCCAAGTTTCATCGTTTCCGCGTCTATGTTAAACGACGCAACGCGCGCGGGCTAGTCCGGATTTGTCGCATCACCTATTCGCGGCAACGTCCGCCTGCGCACCTGCATTCTCTCTGGTAGGATACGCCGTGTCATGCCGCACAAAGTTCATTCGAGCATGGAGTCGGCGCTCGCCGATATTCGAGACGGTGCGCGAATCATGTTCGGCGGATTCGGTGGCGCCGGTTTTCCCAACAATCTCATCCAGGCCCTGGCGCAGCGCGGCACGAAAGATATCACCGCGATCAGCAATAATTGCGGAACGCGTGATGGCGAATTGGGAGTCATGTTCAAAAACGGCCGGGTCCGCCATGTGATCGCGGCGTTTCCGGGTCCGCATTCGAATTATTTTCAAGAACAGTTCGCCGCGGGAAAGGTGACTCTCGAACTCGTGCCTCAGGGGATTCTTTGCGAACGCATGCGCGCCGCCGCCGCGGGTCTCTGCGCGTTTTACACAACCGTCGGCGCGGGCACCGAAGTCGCGGTTGGCAAGGAAGAGCGCGTCATCGAGGGCAAGCGCTGCATCCTCGAGATGCCCATTCACGCGGATTTCGCGTTCATCAAGGCGGATACGGCCGACGAGCTCGGCAATCTCACCTACCGTCTCGCGGCGCGAAATTTCAATCCAATCATGGCTATGGCCGCGACGACGACTATCGTGGAAGTCGAAGAGATTGTTCCTCTCGGCTCGATCAAACCGGAACACGTTGTCACTCCCGCGATTTTTGTTCATCGCATCGTGCAGGCAAAAGGTATTCGCTATGTCTGATAAGCCGCGTCTCACTCGCGAACAAATCGCGCATCGCGCCGCGATGGAATTGCCCGATGGCGCGTACGTGAATCTTGGTTTTGGGATCCCCACTCTTATCGCCGATTATCTGCCGAAAAATGTCGAAGTTTATTTTCACAGCGAGAATGGCATTCTCGGTATGGGGCGTCGCGCGAGGCCCGGCGAAGAAGACTACGACTTGGTCGATGCGATGAAAGTCCCGGTAACGCTGATCCCCGGAGCTTCTTTTTTTCATCAGGCCGATGCGCATCTCATGACACGCGGCGGCCATCTGGACGTCGCCGTGCTCGGCGGCTTTCAGGTCTCCGAAAAAGGCGACCTCGCCAACTGGAAAATTCCCGGCGCCAAAGGCCCCGGCGGAATTGGCGGTGCGATGGATATCGCCGCTGGCGCAAAGAAGCTCATCGTTTGCATGGAGCACACTACAAAAGAAGGCGCACCAAAAATTGTGCACCAGTGCACTTATCCGCTCACAGGATTGGCGTGCGTCGATACGATTATCACCGACCTCGCCGTCATCGACGTGAAGTCCGAAGGCCTCCTTCTGCGCGAAATCGCGCCCGGTTGGGAGATCGAGGAATTGCAAAAACTGACGGGAGCGCTGCTCCTGTCGGTGGGGCGCGCGCCGGAAATCAAATTCATTTGATCCGTCGCAAAAGGCGGGCGCGTCGCTCGACGCCGCAACGGCCTACGCGCATGATAGAGTCTAGGCGCTCGGAAGCGACGAGCGGAATCAACGGAGGTAGCCATGTCAGAAACCATTCCCGAAAAATACGCCGACCTTTTGGAAAAGCCCGCGTTCGGCAATCTCGGCACCATCATGAAAGACGGCAGCCCGCAAGTTACGCCCGTCTGGGTGGATTACGACGGCAAGTACGTCCGTTTTAATTCCGCGCTGGGCCGCGTAAAAGACAAAAATGTCCGGCGCGATCCGCGCGTTTCCGTGTCGCTCGTCGATCCCGCGAATCCGTATCGTTACCTCGAAATTCGCGGCAAAGTCGTCGAAATCACGCAAAACGGCGCCGACGACCACATCAACAAGCTTTCGCAAAAATATTTGGGCAAGCCCGTCTACCCTTTCCGCCAGCCGGGCGAGGTGCGCGTCACGTACAAAATCGAGCCGGAAAAAGTCAGCTCGATGGGTTGAAAAAAATAGAATGAAAATGGTTAAAAAATAGTGGGCTTTCAAACTCGTTTCGCGTGTGCTTTAGTTTGTTTGCTCGCGGCGGCGCTCTCCGCCTCCGCGCGGCCCGTGCATGAAGAGAACGGCCAAACGTTTGACGGGCCCGGCGGAAAAATCTATTACGAGGCCACCGGCACCGGTTCCGGCACTCCGCTCATCATCGTCAACGGCGGCCCCGGCTTCGATCACACCTATCTGCACATCGCTACTGCCTGGGACACGCTCGGTAAAAATCGCCGAATCGTTTTTTACGATCAGCGCGGCGATGGCCGCTCGGCCGCGCTGAAGCCCGGCCAATCCTGCAACCTCGCGGATCAGATCGCCGACCTCGAAGCATTGCGCGCTCATCTTGGTTTCGAGAAGTGGGACATGCTCGGCCACTCGTGGGGAGGCTATTTGTCGATGGCCTACTCCGCGCGCTATCCCGAGCGTATCGCGCACTTGATGATTGTCGATTCCGCTGCGCCGAAATGGAGCGACACGCTTTTTCTCTTCAGCCAGATTTTCCCGGAAATCACTGAGCGCCGCAACGGTTACACCTTCGCGGACGAAATGGGCGATAAATCCGCTTCCGACGCCTCCATCCACGACTACCTCACGATGCTTTTTTATTCCGCGGAAAAACGCGACGCATTCGTCGTGCAGATGGGCGCCGGCGCGTACAACAAGCAAGTCTTCCAGGCGCTCATCAGCGACTTGCCACGCTTCGATCTCAATCCTGAGATCGCCAAATTCAAATTTCCCGTGATTGTGATGACGGGCCGCTACGACATCAACGTCGCGCCACTCGTCGCGTATCACA
>DASXNS010000058.1:0-1540 GCA_036494865.1 Chthoniobacterales bacterium
GCCGCGTCACCTGGGTAGATTTCCCGCAGCCTTCCGATCCCTCGAATGTGATAAAGACGCCGCGCGACATCAGAGCGAGTCTGATTCAACCGGGCGCAGTTGTCGAATGGCGCGCTCTCATCTAGTAACTTTGGGACGTGAAAAATTTCTGGCTCGTGAAACAGGAACCGTCCGCTTACTCGTGGGCCGACTTCGTGCGCGATGGAAAAACGAGCTGGACCGGCGTGAGGAATTACACCGCGCGAAATAATCTGCGGGCGATGCGGAAAGGCGATGAGGTTTTGTTTTATCACAGCGTGACGGAGAAAGCGGTTGTCGGCATCGCGAAGGTAATTCGCGAAGCTTATCCCGATCCGACCGCGAACGAGGGCGATTGGAGCGCCGTCGATCTGGCGCCGGCGAGAGCGTTGCGTCGTCCGGTCACCCTCGATGAAATCAAGCGCAATCCGCGGCTGAAAAAAACCGCGCTGCTCCGTCTCTCGCGTTTGTCGGTCAGCCGCTGACCAAGGACGAATTTCAGGAGATTCTTCGATCAGCCGGTTAGTGGGCCGCAGAGTCCGAAATCGCCCGTCGCAATCCTTCTGTCGATTGCGCTTGTTTGCTTCTTCGTTGAGGCCGAAAATTTCGAGAGTGAATGGCGCTACCGCGACTTCATTGTCTCCCATCCTCGCCGCCTCCGCGTCGGCCGAGCGCGACGCTTTGATCGTGTCGGTGCACGATATCGCGCCGGCGACTCGCGATGTCGTTGAGAAAATCGTCGAGGAGCTCGCTCGCCACCGCGTGCCCGTCTGCTCGCTCCTTGTCGTCCCGGATTACCATCATCGCGGCCCTTCGATGGATGACAGCGGATTCGTTCGCTGGCTGCAGGAGTTGGAAACGGGCGGACACGAAATCGTGATTCACGGTTACTATCATGAACGACCGCGCGACAACGGCGAGAGTTGGGGCGACAAATTTTTCACCCAGTTCTACACCAATGACGAAGGAGAATTTTACGATCTCGATTACGATGAAGCATTCCGTCGGATTGCGCGCGGGCGCGATGATTTCATCAAAGCGGGCTTGAGGCCTCGCGGCTTTATCGCGCCGGCCTGGCTGCTCGGTCGAGCGGCGCAGCGAGCAGCGCGCGATGCCGAGATGGAATACACGACGCGATTGGCCCGAATCAGCGACTTGCGTTCCGGCGAAAATTTTCGGGCACGCACACTCGTCTATAGCGTCCGCAGCGGCTGGCGACGCGCCCTGAGCCTCTCCTGGAATGAGCTTCTGTCTTCTCATCTCACCGGAGCTTCGATAGCACGCGTCAGCATTCATCCACCCGATTATCAGCACCCGGAAATTTGGCGCCAAATCCTGCGTTTGATCGGCGGCCTGATTGAAAACCGGACGCCGACTACTTATCGCGATTGGATCGCGGAGCAGCGCACGCGCCCGGCCGGATAAAATCCCATTGCGCATGAGCCGCTGCGATCTCCACATTCATTCGCGTTTCAGTGCGCGCTCGGAGGAATGGCTCTTCCGCCGTTTTGATTTTCCGGAC
>DASXNS010000059.1:0-1905 GCA_036494865.1 Chthoniobacterales bacterium
AAGATAAAACCGCACTTCTCATTGTCGCTCACGGCTCAACCATGAATGCGGATTCGAGCACGCCGACTTGGACTCACGCGTGCGAAATTCAGCGCCGGAATGTTTTTGCCGATGTCCGATGCGCGTTTTGGAAAGAGGAACCGAGCCTGCGCGACGCGCGATTTTTTTTCGCCGACGAGACGATGCGTGAGGTTTTCGTCGTCCCGAATTTCATTAGCGAAGGTTATTTCACCCAGACGGTAATACCTCGGGAGCTGGAGCTGGAGGGTCCGATTACGACGCGAGCGAACGGACAGGTTTGGATTTATTGCGAACCGGTGGGCAACAATCCGCTCGTAACCGAGCTGTTGCTAGCACGCGCCCACGAAATCGCGCCGAATGCGGAGCCGACCGAGACTGCGCTGCTCATTGTCGCGCATGGAACGGAATTAAACGACAACAGCGCGGTAGCGGCCAAACGGGAAGCGGAACGCATTCGTGCGCGGGGCGAATTCGCCGACGTCGCGAACGCATACATGGAAGAACCGCCATTGATCGCGGAGTGGGACCAACTCACTAATGCGGCAAATGTAATCGTCGTTCCATTTTTTATCGCGGACGGCTTGCACAGTTACGAGGACATACCGAAATTGCTTGGCATCGAGTGCACTGGAATGGACGTCTTCCGCAAAAATCCGCATCGAATTCGGGGACGCTCTTTATATTACGGGAAGGCAATCGGGACAGATCCGCGATTTGCTGATGTCATCATTGAGCAGACGCTAAAAGCGCGTAGCGTTACCCATGCCGGCTAGGAAAAAAGCGAAGTCGCAACGGAGCCGGCAGGAGCCGTTCCGGCGCGATCTCAAAGGCCGGGCGCTTCAGGAAATTGGCGCGACCATCGTCGCCGGCGGCAAAGGCCACGACGTGGTGGAAGAGATCGCGCAGTTGGTGCAACGCACCTGCAAATACCGCTGGGTCGGCGTCTACAAAATCAAACGAAACGATTTTGTCATCGAAGCGGCGACCAACAAAATGAAACCAGCGTGCCCGCGGTTCCCGGTGAAGCAAGGATTGAGCGCCAAGGCCCTGGAAGAACGCCGTACTGTGATGGTCCCCGACGTGCGCAAGGAGCCCTGTTTTCTCCCGAATTTCTGGTCCACAAAATCAGAGGTGATCGTGCCCATTATCGATGACGAACACGATCGCGTTCTGGGCGTGATTAACGTGGAAAGCGCGAAGGTCAACGCCTTCGGCAAATCGGATCGCGATTTTCTCGAAGGGGTCGCCCGGATCATCTGGCGCGCCCTTCGGTGAAGGAATCCCAGCAACTGCTCCAAGCGCTGGTAGCGGAGAAAGTTTCACGGATCGGACAACTGGAAATTGAGCGGCTTGAAGGAGGCTTTGTCCTCTCTCATCGCGATGACGCCGGGCGGAGCGATCTCAGGGAGTACGAGATTGACGATGCATTCGAGATTGCGAGGTTCGACGATGCCGGAAATTATCGGCCGCTGAAAACGGCGCCGACCTTGCGGCATGGCTGGAAAATTTTCGCGCGCGACCTTTTGCAGGTCGAGCGAGTGATTGATTCGACTTATCCGGGCCGGCTGGCAATGCTGCAGGCGTTCAAATCGCGCAAGCTCGTCACGACCTCATTGCGCGAGACCTTGAACCGCCAGGGTGGAATGTATCGCGTCGCCGCAAAAATTTCCGACGAACAGGTTAATGTTCTGGTGGGAGATTTTTGCCGGTCCGACCGAGGATGTTTGCGCACAATTTTGTGGAAACTCGATGCAAGTGACAAAAACCCATCATCGAAACTACGGCCAGAGAAATTCGACCCGGCGGTGGACCAGTACCTGAGTGCGAAAAGGCCGCGGTCAGCGACCGCGGCTACAGAATCGATTCCGTTGTTGTGCCAGGAAA
>DASXNS010000060.1:0-5213 GCA_036494865.1 Chthoniobacterales bacterium
GATCGCGAAGATCAGACGTGCCGATGAGCCGGCCCACCGGCATTTTTCCGGCCGGAAAAGTTTTCCAAGTTCCGCCGCCCGCTGTCGATGCCAGCAAATTTTCCGGAGTTAGAGGTTGAGCTGGCAAAACAGTGGGCGCTGACGCAACCGGCGATGCGGCCGCGATCGCCACAGTCGGGGATGGAACCAACGGCGCAAACGAGGGCGCGGCAGATTTTGCCGGAGGCGGGGGAGGGGCGGGCGGAGGATTTTGCGCGATCGCGAGCGAAGCCGCGGGCGACGGCGAGGGAGATGGCTTTTGATTCTTCGTGAGCTTCTTTCCTTTTGCGCCCGCGATTGGTTTGGCTGGCGGCGGAGGTGGAGTCGCGACCGCAACTTTCGGCGGCTCCACTTGCAAGGCCGGTTCCACCCGGATCAACGAGTTTTCCGCCGGCGGAGGCGTGCTCGGCGCGAGACCGGCGACTGCGGGAGGCTGCGACGGCGCGACGCGTTCGCGGAAATGCGTTTCGGCTTCCTGCCGGCTGGAGTCCTTAAAGAGCGGCCAACCGGCTGCGAGATTCAAATCGAGCGGAGGCTCGAGCGTGAATGTCCCGTTGCCGCGCGTCACCGTATAGCTTCCGTAGAGCAACGGCATCGCGGTGATCAGGACACGTCCATCCGCGAGCCGGTCCGCGTGAATCACCGCAGAGAGATCGTGCGTTCGCTCCAGTTTGATCTCGAGACCGCTGACCAGCGTCTGTTTCATCAGCGGCAAAACCTGCGGATCGGAAGGATAAACGTGCTCCATGAGCAATTCGCCGTGGTCGACTGCATTTGTCAGCGCGACCATCCCGGAAGTGAAGATGTCGTTAGGCGTGAGCTCGCGCGCCTCCATGACATTGAAACGCCCGACTACGTAGGTAACCAGACCGCGGACCTGCTGAAAATTGCGAATGTAATTGCGAGCCAGCTCCGCGTTGGTCTTCGCCAGCTCTGTCGGGCTCATCGCGATGTAGCGATCGTAAAGCTGTTTCGCGTTCAGGAATTCGCCGGCCGGCGCGGCGGTCAATTCGAAGCGTTTGGTCGGCTCGATCTTCCGCAGTTTTTTCAGAACGCGATAACTGTCCGGCCTGTCCGGTTGACCGAAAATGTAAAAACTGCCGAGCCAGGTCGCGAAGGCGAGTCCGGTCAGGAGAAGAATCGCGACCGACCAGCCGAAGACGTTGCTTTTTCGCCGGGGCCGCCAGGAGGGCTCATCGTAGCGAAAGTAATCCCGGTCCATCTACGCGCGGCTGGCTCGCGAGCGATTCGTTTTCAAGCAGAGGGCGCTGCTTCGAAAGACGTGCCGCAGCCGCAAGTCCGGGCGGCGTTCGGATTCTCGATATGGAACCCGGCGCCGGTGAGACCAGCGCGATAATCCAGAGTGGCGTCGCGCAAATAATCCGCGCTCTCGCTATCGACCAGAAATTCGACACCTTCTTTTTCGACGACCGAGTCGCCCGCTTTCTGAGCGTCGAGCGACATTTCATATTGCAAACCGGAACAGCCGCCTTTCGCGATCTGGACGCGCAATCCCTTTCGCCCGCTTTCGCCGCGCTCAGCCAGCAAGGCGCGCAACTGCCGCACTGCGTTGTCCGTCACGGTGATCATCGATAGTACGAGATTATCGGTGCCTTCTCTCAAGTCAACCATCTGTCGGTCGCTCTTCGCACGCGCGACGGTAATGCGATGTTCGCGAGCCAGATTTTATTCGGCAATCCAGAGTCCAGATTCTAAATTCAAAACGAGATGAGTCGCATCCGCTTGTTACCCGAGATTCTTGCCAGCCAGGTGGCCGCGGGCGAAGTCGTCGAGCGTCCCGCTTCCGTCGTGAAAGAGTTAGTCGAAAACAGCATCGACGCGGGTGCGCGCAAAATCGAAATCAACATTAAGCGCGGCGGGATCTCGCTCGTTCGGGTCGTCGATGACGGTTGCGGAATGGACCGCGACGACGCGCTGCTTTCTTTGGAACGGCACGCCACCAGCAAGATCAGAACGGCCGCCGATCTGGCCGCGATCGCGACCCTCGGATTTCGCGGCGAGGCCTTGCCGAGCATCGCCAGCGTCTCGCGTTTTCGATTGAGCACCCGCGAGCCGAACGCAATCGCCGGCACGGAAATTATCGTCGCGGGCGGCCGAATCGAAACGGTGCGCGACGGCGGCGAGGCACCCGGCACCCAGGTCGAAGTGCGTTCGCTCTTTTATAATTTGCCTGCGCGCCGAAAATTTCTGCGTTCGGAAAACACCGAGAGCCGCAATATTGAGCATCAGCTTCATCTCCAAGCCATCGGCCATCCCCAGATCGGTTTCGTGTTTGTGCGGGACCAACGAATTGCTTTTCAGCTCCCGTCCGCCGCGAATTTGCTCGAGCGCATTCGCGATCTCCATGGGAACGAACTCGTCGAGCGTCTCCTCGCGGTCGCGGAAACTCCCGGCCTCGCCCGAATTCGGATTCGCGGTCTGATCGGGCAGGCGGGCGTGAGCCGGCAAAGTCGCGCGCAGCAGCTCGTTTTCGTAAATGGCCGCGCGGTCGAGAGCCCGGTCTTGAGCGCGGCCCTGCGCGAGGGTTATCACACTGCGCTGATGCGTGGACAATTTCCGGTCACGTTTCTTTTTCTCGATCTCGATCCCGCCGCGGTGGACGTGAATGTTCATCCGGCAAAACGCGAAGTGCGTTTTCGCGATCCCGGTGCGGTCCGCGAAGCCGTGGTGAAAGCAATTCAGCGCACGCTGGAAAGCGGACGTCGCCATTGGCAGCAACAATTTCAAAAACCGCCGCCGGTGCCCGCGCAGTTTCATCAACCGGATATTCTTTCTGAGCCTGCGGCGACTTTGCGAAGCGCGCAAAACCAATTTCCCGCAGCGATTCCAGAGCCCGCTATCCCGCACCAAAGAAGCGCGAGCAGCAATTTGGGCAGTATTTCGGCTTTGCCGGATCCGGTCGATATCGCCAGCCCGTCGCAGCAATTTCAAATCATTGGCGTGCTGAACAAACTTTATGTGCTGATGGAAAATCAAGACGGGCTTGTCCTGGTGGATCAACACGCGGCGCACGAACGGATTTTGTTTGAGGAATTGCGCCGCCGAATGGAGGAACAAGGCGTTCCCTCGCAGCGCCTGCTTCTCGCCCAGACCTTCGAGCTCGCGCCGCGGGATGTGGAATGGGTTGAGCGGAATGGAACCACCCTTCAAAAAATGGGGATCGGGATCGAGCCATTCGGTCGTAACGCTTTCAAGATCGACAGCCTGCCGACGTTTTTGGATGTGGCGGATCCCGTCTCTTTTTTCCGTGAAGTCATCGATGGACTGAAGAACGCCAGCAACGGCAGCTCGCCGCTTCGTCTCGGGGAAGAGATGATCGCGAAAACTGTTTGCCGGCACGCGGTCAAGGCGAACGACCCGCTCCGTTATCTCGAGGTGGAAAAACTGATCACCGATTTGCTGCAATGCGATTTGCCCTACTGTTGCCCGCACGGCCGCCCGACAATGATTCAAATCTCACTCTCCGAATTGGAGAAGAAATTTGGGCGCAAAGTGTGACCTTGTGGATCGCAAACAGATGCGATGTCACCGCCAATGTTTCGCGATCAATGCTTTGATCGGCGCCGTTTGGAGACGGTAATTTTCCTCTTCATCATGCGCCACTTCCGGAAACCATTTCCACCAAAACATGCCAGCGAGAAAAGAATGCTTTGCACCTAAAGCCAGGCCGGCGTCGATGCAGCGCTCCTGGATTTCCGTCGCGTGCTCGCCGCCGGTCTTGAATCCCCACGGTTCAGCCGCTGCGCGCGCGCTTTCGTTGTAGCCAATCTCGGTGAAGAGAATTTGTTTTCCGCCGTTTCGTTTCGAAAACTTCTCCAGCTCGGTGCAGCGCTTTTCCCAGGCCGCGGCAATTTCGGGCGCGGCCGGATCGACGGTTTTGGTGAGTGGAAAATAAGCAAGCACGCCGATGTAATCGAGCGCGTCCCAGAATTTCACGTCCCGGTATTCATTCCAGTTCGCGCCATAGGTGAGTTTGCCGTAGTAAACCGCCCGCACCGCCGCGATGATTTTGAGCCAGCGCTCCGGGAATTTTTGCGGATAGGAAAACTCCAGGCCGACGCAAAAAATCTCCGCATGTTCCGATTGCGCCAGCGCCGCCATTTGCACAATCCATCTTTCGTAATCGGCAAAAAACCGGTCCCATTCCTCCGGCGTCGCGAAATTAATTTCGCCGCGCCAGCTGAATTTCGTCCCCCAATAAGCGAGGTGCGGAACGAGCATCGCCGCCATCCCGCGCTCATGCGCCCAACGCAGCGGCGTCGTGATATGATCCATTGTCGTGCCCGTCCGGCGCCAGCTCGTGATCTGTCCATCTTCGTGGATTTGGGCGTAAGGATGAATCGCGATGCTGTTCACGCCTAACGACTTTAATTCGTCGAGGGTCTTTTCCATTTCCGGCGTTTGCCATTCGATTCCCCACGTTTGGCAGGAAACCGTTACTCCTTTGAAAAAAAGCGGAGCGGCCGGTTCCTGGGCGAGGGTACCGATTGCGGCGCCGAAAAACGCGGCGACAGCGGCGAGAAATCGGGCGTACATCTGCAACCTCTCGGATTTAGTGTATCGATGGCGAAATGCAAAGGCTCCGCTTCCTCCTTGTGCGAAGGGGCGCCTTCGATGATTGATGCGTGAGTTAATTTTTTCTCGATGAAACAAAAGCGACGCACTGCGCTGATCACCGGCATTACCGGGCAGGATGGCTCCTACCTGACGGAATTGTTGCTCGAGAAAGGTTACGCCGTCCACGGAGTCGTTAGGCGGACGAGCAATCTTCTCCGCTCCCGGATCGAGCATTTGCGCAGCGACGAAAACCCTCGCGGGAAACGACTCTTCCTTCACTACGGCGATCTCTCAGACGGGACGACGCTGCGCCGCATTTTTTCCGAAGTGCGCCCGGAAGAAGTTTACCATCTCGCCGGCCAAAGCCATGTCGGATTGAGTTTCGAAATTCCGGAATCGACCTGCGAGGAAATCGCAATGGCGACGCTGCGTCTGCTCGAGATCGCGCGCGATCAACCCGGACCGATAAGATTTTACCACGCCTCGAGCGCTGAGATTTTCGGCCACGCCACCGAATCGCCCCAAAGGGAAAACACGCCGCTTCTCCCCGCGAGTCCGTACGGATGTGCGAAGGCGTTCGCGACCCAGCTCGCCCG
>DASXNS010000061.1:0-1795 GCA_036494865.1 Chthoniobacterales bacterium
CAAACGTCGCAGCCATCGCATCGGCCAGCGGCAGTTCTTCTTCGTAAGTGCGACTGAGCAAACGCCGGATCATCTCGTAACGCTCGTCATCGTGGGCAATCTCGTCCGGCAGGTAAGAACCGTTCACCAACACATGAAAATGATTGCGATCGATCAACGTCGGATTTTTCGGATCGCCCCAACCTTCGGCATTGAAATGCAGGCAAAGCACCAGATCAGGCTGCAATTTCATGTTCACCTTCTTCGCGCGGTAACGAATTTCGCTTTGCCGATAAAACAGCAGTTCGCTTTGCCACCGAATCGATTTGTCCTTGTCCACATCGTCAGCCTCATAATTTTGCTGTGGCTCGCTTACGCCGATCTTCGCCAGGACTTCCCTCGCGATTTCCCGAAAATCATCCGGACGCAGCGGTGTCGTGGGACGATCGTGCCGCCGGGCGAAGGAAACTTCCGCGCCAAGCGCGCGCAATTTCGGCGCGAGAATCTTGGCCACCCGCCAGGTCAGCTCCCCTTCTTCCACCGGCGGTTTATCGTCTACCTGAAACCAACGCTCTTCCATTTTCGCCCAGCGTCCACCAAGATGACCCGGATCAAGCGTGACATTCAATCCGCTGAGCGGTTGTTTTGCGGAAGCGCGCTGCAGTTTCTCAATGCGCCGCCAATAATACGCCGGCAGCTTGCGCGGGGTTTCTTTGGCGAACCGCAAAGTGAAGAATTTCTGCGCTGCCGCGTCCTCCACGATCCGCGCCGAATCCTCGTTAATTTGAATCAAGTCGTCGCAGCCGCGAGTAGCATAAACATTTTGCAATAGCCGCGTAAAATCATCGCGGGTAATCGTTTCCTGGTAGCGCTCCAGCGTCGGCCAGCGCGGGGTATCGGCCAGCGGACTGATCTCCGCCGCGCTCAGCCGGCCCAGATTGAAAAGCGCGAAAAGAAGGAGAACGCAACGGACCATCTGGACTTCGCGTTCAATAATCACGATGATCGGTGAATGCTAACGATTCTTTTTCTGGGCGATATCGTTGGCGAACCGGGCCGGAGCGCGGTGATCGCGCGCCTCCCGGAATTAAAGGAAAAATACGCGCTCGATTTCATCATCGTGAATGGCGAAAACACAGCCGGCGGACGAGGCATTACCGGGAAAATCACGATCGATCTCTTACGCGCGGGCGTTTCGGTCATTACCACGGGCGATCATATCTGGGACCAGAAGGAGATTTTCGGCTTCATCGACACCGAGCCACGCTTGCTCCGCCCGATTAATTATCCGGAAGGCGCGCCGGGACACGGAGCGATCGTACTGGAGACGGCAAAAGGAAAAGTGGGCGTGATCAACGTGCAATGCCGCACCTTTATGCTCCCCATCCTGGAGAATCCATTTCACGCGATGGAAGCGGCGATTGCGAAAATGCGCACGGAAACATCGATCATCGTGGTTGATGTTCATGGCGAAACGACGAGCGAGAAAATCGCGCTCGCCCGGCTTCTCGATGGCAAAGTTTCCGCCGTTCTCGGCACCCATACCCACGTCCAGACGGCCGACGAACAGATTTTTCCCGGTGGCACGGCCTTTCTTTGCGATGCCGGAATGTGCGGACCGGTGAATTCTATTATAGGTCGGGCCGTCGAACCAATCGTGCAGCGTTTCAGGACAAATTTGCCTGCGCAATTCCCGGTCGCCGCCGGTGAGGTGCGGTTACGCGGGGCGTTGATTGAGATCGACGAGACGACCGGACGCGCCGTTCGTATCACTCGGGTGGATGAGCCAGCAGCGAGTACTTCAGGAGAAACGCAG
>DASXNS010000062.1:0-6442 GCA_036494865.1 Chthoniobacterales bacterium
CAACTCCTCGTTAGGCCGCTTCGGTTTTTCTTCGCCGCCGGCTTCCGCAGTCTCCGGCTCGGTGTAGGTGGCAAAGGAAACCTTGTCGCCAAAATTCGTCTTCATGAATTCGGCGAGCTTGGATTTTAATTCTTCCGGCGATGGAAAGGGAGGGTTCTGACTCATGGATAAATATCTCGCGCAAACCCGGCCTGTCGAGAATCCGTAACCTAGCATTGCGAGTTTGCCTGTAAACCCGTCGAGCTCTTGTCTTGCCGCTATTGATCTAAGGGCGCGAAATCGTTAGTTTTTAGCAGGCTGCCGCTCCGCCAGTTGGCGCGTCAGCTTCGCTTCCTCTGCTTTGAAGGCGTCATTTAGCCGGCCGCGCAGTTGTAATTTGCCCTGGGCCATGCGCAAAGCGCCAAGCGCCGCTGTGATTTGTTCTGCGCTTTGGAAATCATGCGATTGCGTTTTCCAGTCCGCATAGAGGCGATAATCGGCCAGGAATTTTTGCGCGAGTGCTTTGTAATCATTGATCCATTTGAAATCACCGATTGCGTCGCTTTTCACGAATCGCTCCAACAAGCCGGCGGCGTTGGCGAAATCACTTTGCTGCCAGTCCTTCATCGCAAAGAGAAAAAGTGCGAATGTCTGTGGACCTTTCGGGTCCTGCGGAATTCCAGCGCTGGCCGGCACCGGCCCAGGCGCGTTCAGGGTGTGTGCTGTCTGGGGGAAAAAATGCGCGAGCGCCGCCTCTTCCGGTTTGGTGGAGAAAGGCCCAGCGCTCTCCAGTTCCTGAAAAGCCTGCCGAGCCTGCGTCGTGAAGCCGCGCAATAGAGCCGCGAGCCCGCGATGAAGCCGAATCCAATTCAGAAGCGGTTGCTTGTTCTGCGCTTCATTCGCCAGCCGGTTGAAAGCGGCCCGCGCGGACTCGTATTTTCCGGCGATCAGCTCGCGGCGCGCGTCATCGTAAAGATGAAGGAGCGTCGCATCGCCGCTGCCCGCTCGCCCGATCCGCGCGTTCGCGGCTTTGGTCGCCTCGTCCAACCGCGCTTTGTGAAAATAAACCGCGGCCGCCGCCAGCGCGACGAAAAGCCCGACCGCCGCGAAGATCCGCCACCGCCGTTTTCGCTTTCGTCCCGTTCCATCCAAGGCGTCATAGGCGCGCTGCAGCTCCTTGATCAATTCGTCATACGACGCGAAACGTTCCTCGGGATTCGGGACCACCATCCGGTCGATTACCCGCACGGTTTCGCGCCGAAGTCCGGGCATCGCTTTTGCCAGGCTGAGCGGTTCGTTTTTTAGATCGCGCAGCGCATGGGCGGAATTGGTATCGCCTTCGATCGGGGGCCGCCCCGCAATCGCGTGGAAAAGAGTGGCGCCGAGGCTGTAGATATCGCTGCGAAAATCCTCCGGCTCGTTGTTTAATCGCTCCGGGGCGACATAATAGGGAGTTCCCCAAATCTCGTTTTGAGTTTCCGCATTCTGTTCGCCTGCCACCGCCAATCCAAAATCGCCGATCTTCGCTGCGTGTTCGCCCGCAAACAAAATATTGCCCGGCTTGATATCGCGATGGATCAATCCCCTTTTGTGCGCGGCCCTCAGACCTTGCGCCACTTGAATGCCGGTCAAGAGCACTTGCTCTTCCGGCAGCCGTTCGTGTTCCGCCATCAAGTCATCGAGACTCCCGTGATCGACCAGCTCCATCACGAGATAAAACTGCCCGTGATCGATCCCCGACGAAAAAACCTGGACGACATGCGGATCGTTCACGGCCGCGCTCGCCCGCGCCTCCTGTTCGAGCCGCCGCCTTTCCGCCGGATCCGCGCTCAATTCCTTGCGCAGAATCTTGAGCGCAACGAGCCGATCCAGCCGCGTGTCGCGCGCTTTATAAACTGAGCCCATGCCGCCTACACCCAGCGTTTCGAGCAAACTAAAATTATCGAAGGCCCGAGCGATCCGGAATTTTTCTCCGCAATTCGGACATGCGATCCGGGCGAGCGGCTCTGCATCGGTAATGTCCACGACCGTAGCGCAAGCGGGGCATGTCTGGCTCAGCGGATCGGGCTCCATTGGGTTCGAGTGTAACATTCACCCTTCCGCGAGAAAAGAGGGCGATGGGATCGCGACGTTTTTATGATTGCGCTCACGGTGGCGACAGAACGAGCAGGTCTGCGGCTGGATCGTTTTCTCGCGCTGGAACGAGCGGATTTTTCGCGCGCCCGCCTCCAGGCTTTGATTCGCGAAGGACTCGTTAGGTTAAATGGCAAGACGGCCCGGCCGCGCGACCTGGTGCGCGGGGGCGACCACATCGAATTGAACGAGCCGGCCGTAGAAAAAATCGAAGCGCAACCGGAACAGATGGCCCTCGAAATTCTTTTCGAGGACGACGATCTCCTGGTGCTGAACAAGGCGGCCGGTTTGGTCGTCCATCCGGGCGCGGGACATCCGCAGCATACCTTGGTCAACGCGCTGCTCGCTCACTGCAAAAATCTTTCCGGCATTGGCGGCCGGGAGCGGCCTGGAATTGTTCATCGTCTCGACAAGGAAACGAGCGGCTGTCTCGTCGTGGCGAAGAACGATTTAACTCATCGCGATCTTTCAAAACAATTTGCCGAGCGCACGATGGAGAAAATTTATCTCGCGCTGGTCGCGGGAATTTTTCGCAAATTGACCGGCACAATCGACGCCGCGATTGCACGGCATCCAGTTCACCGGCAGCGAATGAGCATCGCGCGCACGCGAGGGCGATCGGCCCAAAC
The DNA here is from genome assembly GCA_036494865.1 of Chthoniobacterales bacterium. Lineage (GTDB taxonomy): Bacteria > Verrucomicrobiota > Verrucomicrobiia > Chthoniobacterales > UBA10450 > AV80. The sequence continues at coordinate 2,742 of DASXNS010000062.1, forward strand.
CGAATATCGCGTCCTGCGCGCCGGCGGCGGCGTTAGCCTGGTCGAATGCATGCTGCACAGCGGACGGACTCATCAGATCCGCGTGCATCTGCATCATCTCGGCCATCCCGTCCTGGGCGATAAATTGTACGGTGGGAAACATGCCGGAGAATTTCCGCGACAGATGCTGCATGCCTGGAAGCTCGCCTTCCGTCATCCGGGCACAGGCGAGGCGATGAAATTTGAAGCGCCGATGCCCGCGGACTTCGCGGAAGCGATCGAGCGAATGAAGAACAAATCCTAACGATCACGATGACTCTTGCCGTTGCATCCTTGGTGCGAGACGAAACAAGACCGCGGCCGTAAGTGGCGGAACCGCGATGATCGCGCGCATCCACGGTTCGGCGTGCCAGGGAAGAGCGAAGAGCCGCTCGTCCCAAAACAGGTAATAAGCGAGGAGCGTGATGGAAAGAACGCACCAGGCAAATGCGCGTCTCCAGACGGCCAGCGGCAAAATCCAGGTGCAATACCACGGATGCAGAACGGGAGTCAGGATCAGCGCGGCTCCCAGCGCCCAGATCATTCCGCGTTTCCAATTTCGCCAGAACAACAGCGACACGAGCGCGACACAGATAAGCAGGATGATGTTGTAATGATAATTTTTCTGATGCGGATTCGGCCAGACGGTCTCTTCGATCAGCCACCAGAAAAGATCGTTCAATCGCGTGACGTAGGCGAAACGGCCTAACGACTGCCAGATTGGAATCCGCGGATAGCCGTAAAATAAACTCAGCCCGGCGGGAAGGCCGACGCTGAGCGCGAGCGTAATCGCGCGCCTGCCAAGCGCGCAGATGCAGGTCAAGAGAAGGAGCGCAGGCACGAGTTTGATCGAGATCGCAACACCGAAAGAAGCGGAAGCAGCGAGCGCGAGCAGCCACTTTCTGCGCGACTCCGTTGCCATCTCGAAACGGGTGAGGAACAAAATACCCGCTGTCATCGGCAGGATCATCAAGCTGTCGAAATGCGCCGCGCCGGCAAAGCTGTAAACAACCAGCGGATTCCAGGCGTACCAGGCGGCGTTTGCGTAGCGCGACGGCCCGCCTAACAAGAGCAAAAGGACCGCCACCGTTGCGAGGTCGGCCGCGGTGAAAATGAGTTTGTAGAACAACGGTCGGTCGGAAATGCCACTGAAAGCGCGAAAGAGAAGCTCGGCGCCCGGAGGATAAATCGCGCGAAAATCGCGGTGATTGATCTGCTGCCATTCCGTAAATTCGCCGCGGAGCTGCTCCAGCCGCGGATCGTCGGGCGCAGTAGTATATGGATTAAAACCGGCCCGCTGGATTTTTCCCTCCCATTGGTATCGCCAGAAATCGTCGCTGGGAACGAGAGGCAAGGCGCCCAATCGCAACATTACAGTTACCGTCCAAAAAACGAGGGCCTGCGTTCGCAGATTCGTGATGGGGGGAAATTCCTTGACCGCGAAAAGGTAGGCGATTCCGCAAAGAAAACCGGCAGCGACGAACTTCACCGGCATTGTTTCGAGCGTCCAATCGTCGAACCAATTGAGGGAAGCGCAGCAGAGAATTTCCGCGCTGAGCGCAACCGCGAAACGGAAGAGAGGAAAGCGGCGCATGGTTTTTCCCAAACCTATCCAACCTCAACGGTGGAAATTTTCGCGGATGGCGTTATCGCGAGCGGGTTGCGGCGAAGCACGCGCTGAAGCCCGGCTCTATACGCAGCGAGATCGACCAGTTCCGCGACGCGATGTTTTAATCGGCGCGCGCGAATTCCCAGGAAGACGACGAAGGCAAGATAAAGAGAGAGCACCCAGAAATCGGCGTGACCGAGGTTCAACTGCCGATAAACGAGCAGGCTGAGCGCGATCAGATTGATGATGACGGTGGTGGTGACGAACCGGTTGCGCAGTCCGGTGCGGGTGAGAATTTTCGGGCCGCCGTGATATTCGCTCACGGTTTGCAAGGCAACGCTCCACCAAAAATTTCCGTAGATCTGGATGTCCCACTCGTTCCAGCCGGTATCGATGGAATAACGCCAGTCTTCTTCATCGAGCAGCGCAAAGATCCCACCGAGAAGATGGTGACGGTCTTTGCCCTCTTCGCTCCAGTAGGCGCGCTGACTCAGGCTGCCGGCAAACTCCGCGCCTGCCGGCAGATGTTCGTGGGTGCTGATCGTCGCGCGCGGCGTGCGTTTGAAATGGAGCCAGGTGAAATAACGCGACCATCCTCGGACGAGCGGCTGGGCGAATGCGAGGAAGGTAACGAGAAGACGCGCCGGGATGGTGTCGAATCGCGGTTCGATCCGCGCGCGCAGCATATAGGAGATCGCGACGCAGAGGGTGCCGCCAAACATGATGTAAGGAACGATCCGCAGGGCCGGCAGAAAAATTCCCAGGCCAAAAAGAAAAACGGTGAGTGCGAACCATTCGATGCTGCTCAAATACCCCGCAACTTCCGATTGCGGGGTCGGATAAATCGATTGGAAAAAGCCTTCGCCAAAAATGCCGTGATAAATAATCGGCCGGTTGATGAACCAACTAAAACGGGGCGTTCCATAAATTTGCCCGCGCCATTTCGCGGTTCCGGTTGGGCCGAAAAAAATCAGATGTTTGAAGCGCAGCATCGATTCCGCTTCGCCGTAGCCTTCCTGTTGTTTGCGAAAGGCGCGCAAGGTGAAACGGCGATGATGCCAGACGATCGCGGTGGGACTGAACCCGATCTCGTGTCCGGCCTGCTGCACCCGCCAGCAAAAATCGACGTCGTCACCGGCCTTGTGATATTCCGGGTCGAATCCGCCGATGCTTTCGAAAGCCCAGCGATACCAAGCCATGTTACAACCGGGAATGTGCTCCGCGACCGTATCGGTGAGAAGGACGTGGCTCGGCCCGCCCGGCGCCGCGGCGACGCACGCTTGCACCCAATTTTGCGCCGGCGGCGAAACGTTCGGCCCGCCCACCCCGGCGTAAGCGCCGCTCAGCAGCGTGCTCATTAAATAATAGAGCCAGGCCGGGTCGGCCATGCAGTCGGAATCGGTGTAAGCAAAAATTTCTCCTTTCGCGACGGCGGCGCCGTGATTGCGCGCATGGCTCAAGCCGTGATTAGTTTGATAAAAATAACGGACCTGCGGATAGCGCGCCGCGATTTCGCGGGTCTCATCGGTCGAGCCGTCGTCTACCAGGATGACTTCGTAGTTGGGATAATCGAGTTTGCCTAACGAGTCCAGACACTGCGCCAGGGTTTTCGCTCCATTGTAAGAACAAACGATGACTGAGACCGACGGCGACCTGGGCAGGGGCCGATGCGGCAACGCGGCGTCATCCTGCCCAAGTTTTTCCCGCAGAGTGAAAAAAGCTTTTTTCGGCTCGCGGGCGCGCGTGACAATTCCAAAAGCCCAGTCGGTTATCTCCTGGTCGCCGGTGAACCACTCATCCGTCCAGGTAAAAAAGATGGTGCCGGCGAGCCCGCATTTCACAACGCTATCGACGTGCCAGCCGAGCATGTCCGCCTGTTCCTCCTCGCTGTGTCGGATCGTGTCCATCCCGAATTCGCCGAGAATGAGCGGCCGATCTTCGGAGAGATTTTGGAGACGAAAAAGGTAACGCTCGAAGTCGCATTGATCGTGCAGGTAAACGTTGAAGCAGAAGAAATCGCTGTTTTGCGGAAGGAGAAATTCCGTGGGCGGATAACTGGCGTAGGAAAAAAGAA
>DASXNS010000063.1:0-3289 GCA_036494865.1 Chthoniobacterales bacterium
TCGGACAAATTTCTTGATCGCGCTCGCTCCTTATTTTTTTCCACTTTATAGCGTGCTCGCGATCGCAGTTTACGGGATCGCGAGTTTATTCTTCAACGTCGCCCCCTACGGCCAACTCCTCTACGCGATTCTGGGGATTACCTGGGCCTTTCACCTCAGCTTCACCTGTTGGATGATTCCAAAGAACCAGACCGATCTGAGCGATCACGGAACATTTTTTTCTCTCGTTTTTATTTATGTGATGAACCTGCTGCTTTTGAGCGCCTTGCTCGTGATCGCATCGCCGCAAATTACTTTTGCCAGTTTCGCGGCTGATCTGGTGGCGAATTTGCGAAGTTTCTCCGAGTGGCTCGGCGAATTGATGAATCAGTTTACGGCCGGCCATGGCGTGGTCGCCGAGCTGGCCGGGCCAATAGGGTAGCGCGCGCCTGTCCGACTCTGCGGAGCGCAAACTACCAGCCTACAATCGTCGGCAGGTTGCCGACGAATTCTGATTCCGAGTAACGCACGCGTCTCACGTGTTGGCGATGACGTCCCGTCATCGCGGACTTTTCGAAAGATCGTTTCGGCGAGACGCCTAAACCAACACGCGAAACGCGTGCGCTACCCAGAGTTCAGATCTGGCGGCACATCCTTGGTTCGGACCATTCGCCGTAATCAACTCTGAAGCACGGCAAACGGAAGCTGCGACATCGCCACCGCCAATCTTAACTGCGAATTCTCAACGCGAACCTTGCGATCGCTGAAGACATCCCGCAAATTAGACATACCGGCTGGTAGGACCACGTGGGTGTCCTGCCACCGATCGCCAATCGGCGGAAAACCGACGCGCGACGACAATCGCGGCACGATCACAATGATCGCCCGGTCTTTGTAGCGCCGAACAAAACCGATCGCGCAATCGGCAAAGGCGCCTCCGAAATTGATCGGCTCGTAGATTCCTTCGCGAAACAACGCCGGATTTTCGCGACGCAAATGCAGCAATCGCTGGGTCAGGCGCATTTTGATCCGCCCGTCCGGCCAGCATTGCATCAATTCCTTCGCCGGCACATTTTCGATCTGCGTCAGCATTTCGCGGCGCCGGGCATAGTCGATTGGGCGCCGATTATCAGGATCGACCAGGCTGTCGTCCCAAATTTCCGTGCCTTGATAGATGTCGGGCACGCCCGGCGCGGTCAGTTTGATCGTGGTTTGGGCGAGCGAATTAATGGCGCCGACGCGCGCGATTTCCGCCGCCACCGGCAGAAAGGCCGGTAAAAATTTATTGCGCGGACCGGCTTCTAAAATCCTGGCCACGAATTCCTGCATCGCGTCATCCCAATTCTCGTTAGGTTGAATCCAGCTTGTGTTCAACTTTGCTTCCTTTAAGGCCTTGGCCATGTAACGCTGAATTCGGGCAATGAATTTCGGCCCGACCGAGGGAACTGGCGCACCATCGAGATCGACCGGCCAGGTCCCGAGCAGTGTTTGATATAGCAAATATTCTTCGCCTGCATCGGGCGCCTCAGCGTCATCGATCTGTTTCTTGAATCGGCGGTTGGTGGTTCGCCATTTTTGCAGCGAGCGCCCCCACAATGGCGGGATTTCTGAAATGGCGAGCACGCGCGCGCGCACATCTTCGCTGCGCTTACTGTCGTGGGTGGACGTGGCAAGCAAGCTGGCCGGCCAGTCGCGCTGCCGCCGAAGGTTGCGCTCATGAAACGTTTCCACGCTCAGACCGAAGAGCTGCGGTTCGCCGCCGACTTCGTTCAGCGCCGCCAAACGGTTGTAGATATAAAAGACCGTGTCCTCCAGTCCCTTCGCCGTGATCGGTCCGGTGAATTGTTGAAACTTGAGAACGAACTCCGCGTGCGCGGCGCGTTGTTCTTCGTCGAGGTTTTCCGGAAAACGAAAGAGCAAAAGATCGCGCAAAAAATTAAAGACCGATTCCTCGATCGCGGGATTGCGCCGTTTCGCCGCCGCCACCGCGCGTTCGATCACGGCGCGATCTTCCTCACTCACTGGTTTCCCCGGTTCGAGATAAGTTCGATAGACGGGAAAACAGGCAATAGTTTCGCGCACCGCGCGCGCCAGTGCTTCCAAAGTATAATCACGAAACCAACGGTTCTGTTCCGACAACCGATCAACCATGGTCCCGAGAACGTTGACTTCATTGGCCAGGGAAATGCGCATAACCAATCGCTTCTTGGCATAAACGAGATGGCCGAAATGGAGGGAGTGACCGATGAATCGCTTGGAGATTTTGGTGATAGCGCCTTCTGCGTTGTGATCGACCAGCACCCCGGCCACTTGATTAGCGAAACCGTAACCGGTGGTGCCGTGGACTGGCCAATTTTGCGGCAATTGTTCCTCGCCGGTCAGGATTTTTTCGACAATCAGATAAATCGCGCGCCCATCCTTCGGTAATGGAACGCGCAAAGCCTTGGCGCAGCGCATTTGCAGCTTCTCAAAATATTCCAGCGGCCGATACAGGCCGTCGGGGTGATCGATGCGCAAGCCCGTGACAGCGCCACTGGCGACCAGCTCGAAAAGTAGTTTGTGAGCAGCGTCGAAAACTTCCGGCAATTCCACCCGGATAGCGGCCAGATCGTTGACGTCAAAAAATCGCCGGTAATTGATTTCCTCTGCCGCCACCCGCCAGAAAGCGAGGCGGTAGGATTGCGCATTTAGCAATTCGTCAAGCCGATCGAAACTGCGCGGATCGCCGATATGCCCGTTGATGGTCTCGACCGCTTTTTCAATCCCCCGCTGCACCTGCGGCGCTTCAGCACAACGCCGTTCCAGGCGTTTCTTGATGATCTCCTTTTCACGGGCGCGCTCCTTGATTCGCTCGGGGTCGGTCTCGGTCCGCCGGGGCAGATATTCGAGCGCGGTCAGAATGCTCTGAAATTCCGCATAAAAATTTTCTTCGCGAAACTCGGCCAGATTTTCCAGCGCTAATTCCAGGATGAAGCGGTAGGTCCCGGGCGCGATTGGGAAAACGTGATCGAAATAAGTGAGCGAAAAAGACCCGCCGTCGAAATGCACCCGAAGTTCGCCGCGCTCGAGCACGCGGCCATACTGATCGCCCAGAATCGGGAGCAGCACCTTATCGTGCAAATCGGTCTTGAGCGGGCGCCAATCGATATCGAAATAGGGCGCGTAAAGAGAGCTCGGACCATTTTCGAGCACATCCTGCCACCAGACGTTTTGTGAATCGTTAATTCCCATGTGGTTGGGGACGAAATCGGTGATTTGTCCCATTCCGTGCGCGTGCAACTTGGCGACCCATGCATCGTAGTCTTCGCGC
>DASXNS010000064.1:0-4284 GCA_036494865.1 Chthoniobacterales bacterium
TGGATCGGACATTTTTGCGCAGCCTCGATCAGTCGCTAAATCGAATGATTACGCTTCACGCTACAGTTGATTTCGTATCGCGCTGGGTCGGGAAAGAAAACATTCGTGGCGGTTTTCCATCCATCGTTTTCGGAGCCAATCGGGAAAGGAGAAACGGTCGCTGATGGAAATTCCACGCGAAGCCACATTGTTACGAATCTTCATCGGCGAGAGCGATCGCTACGAGCATCGGCCGCTTTACGAAGCGATCATTTTGAAAGCGCGCGAAATGCATCTTGCGGGCGCGACCGCGCTGCGCGGGCCGATCGGCTTCGGCAAATCGAGCCGAATGCACACTTCCAAAATCCTGCGGCTCTCGATGGACTTGCCGATGATCATCGAGATTGTCGACAGCGAAGAAAAAATCCAAAACTTCCTTCCCGTGCTCGACGGGATGATCACCGGCGGACTCCTGACGCTGGAAAAAGTTCGGGCGCTCTATTACCGCGGTGACACGCGCGAAAAATAATCAAAGCGCCGGCGCCGGATGGCGCGTGATGAATTCCGCGGCCAAGGCGCGATAAGCGCGGGCGCCGGCGCCATTAGAATCGTATTCGAGGATGGATTTGCCGAAGCTGGGCGCTTCGCTTAGCCGGACGGTGCGTGGAATGACCGTGTCATACACGCGCGGGCCGAAGTGTTGCCGGACATCGGCCACGACTTGGGCGCTGAGATTTGTCCGGCTATCGAACATCGTCATTACGATCCCCCCGATTTCAAGCTCGTCGTTTGCGCCGGAGTCGCGCACCTGCTCGATCACGTGCACAATTTTTACAAGTCCTTCGAGCGCGAAATATTCGCATTGAATCGGCGTGAGCAATTCGTCGGCGGCAGCGAGCGCATTCGTCATCAGAATGCCAAGCGAAGGGGGACAATCGAGCAGCACGAAATCGAAGGTTTCATCAGCGCGAAGCGGCGCGAGCGTCTCGGCCAGGCGAGTGAGATGATTGCTCATTCGCGCGATCTCGATTTCGGCGCCGGCGAGATCAAGATCGGCGGGAACGATGAACATCTGCGGCACGCGGGTGGGCAAAATTTTCTCAACAATTGAGACCCCTCCGAGAAGCGGTTCATAAAGACTCTCACCTTCCAGCTCCTGCAAACCAAATGAGCTCGTCGCGTTTCCCTGGGGATCGAGATCGATGAGCAGGACGCGCAATCCTTTTTCCGCGAGCGCGCAACCGAGATTCACCGCGGTGGTGGTTTTTCCGACACCGCCTTTCTGATTGGCGATCGCGATGATTTTCATGCGCGCGGAACGATCTGGGTGCGGAGTTCGAAGCTGCGGCGACCGTCTGGTTCCTGCCAGAGTAAGTGTTCTGGATCAGGCAGCATTTCGCTGACTTCCAGCTCGCCCGCTTTGGTCAACCAGCGGTGGAAAATTTCGAGGAAGAGATAGCTTTCGAGATCGATGAAGACCGGCTTGGTATCTTTATCGCGGCCTTCGGCTCCGCTCCGCCGCAACACTTGCTCGCTCGGGCGAATGTAGACGTAACGCGGCCATCCTTTCTGCGCGCGCAGACGCTCGACGGCAAGAACGAGATCGCGCGAGATGCCAGTATAATTTCCTGGCCCGAGTTCCTCGAACGTAACGGTCCATGAGCGGCGTTGGACGATGACTCTACCGCAACGCAACCGCGGCATGTGGGTCGCGCGACCAAAATGAAAGGGATGAAAGCCGAGCGGGATCACCCACGCGCGCGCAAACGAACCGAGGTATTCGCGCGACCCGCGCGTTCGCAAACCGACGTCGCCATTCTTGTCATCGACAAACACTTCAATTTCCGCGGGCGGAATAATTCTCCAGCGCGGATCGCCGCGCTGCGGAGCAACAAAACTCATCCGCTTGGGAATTGCGTCCAGCATGCGCACGGTGGTGGTGGCCGTGAAATCCGCCGCGAAAAAGCCGAAATGAAAACTCGGACATCCTTTCACCGTGCGGGCGAGCGCACGCCCCAGTTCCGCTTTGTCCGGGCAACTCCAGTAAAAGCCATGATGAAGCAGAGCAACGGGCGGATGCAATTCCGCCAGGATCCACTGGTACTCGCCGCGATTTGCCGCATCGACTGAGCGCGCGCCGATTTGTAGATCGGCCGATGGATAAGTGAACGCATCGAATTTTTCGTACTGAAAAGTCTCTCGCACGAAGTGGCAATCATACGCCGTCAGCTCCCATTCTGGGGAGTCCGGCCGGTTCTGCATTCGATCGCGAAAAGCGGCTTTCACCTCTTGAAAAGCAAGATGCGCGAAGCCGATTAATCCGGGCCCGGTCAGCGCAACCTTGTCTGATTCGCAATGCCGCAAAAACGCAGGAAGCGGAACCGCGCCGTTTCGAACAGGCGCTGTTTCGAAGAGCGCACGCAATCCGGCCGCGACCCGGCTGGCAACAAAAGCGTAATTGTCCCGCCAAAGATCGATCCACGGTTCGGCATCGGCCGTGACTTCGTTGATCAGTTCTTCTCCGATCGAGAAATGACATTCGCGAAAACATTCTTCTCCGATGGGATTGCTCGCCGAATAAAGAAAGCGGTCGGAGCCTGCGCGAGCTGCGCCGAGATCGTGCAGACGACGGCGCGCCTCATCCATGATCTCAGCGCGGGTGGCAGTCGCTTTGGCGCTCGCAAAATTTCCTGGCAAAGCAGCGATTGGCTCCAGGAGCTTTAGCCATTCTCCGCGAGCGGGAGTGTCGCGCCAGCGTTTGATGTCGGAGACGAGAACGTCAAACGCGTGCGGCTCGAGCGCGGGAACCTCGACTTCCCATCGGATCATGTTCTGGGCCGCGAACGCATCGAGCCGTGCGAGATCAGCACCGAATAAATAGGCAGGCGTCGCGCCATCACACCGGCTCAGAATGTCGATCGCTTGCGGTTCGAGTGGACCGACTGCGCCGGTGTCGGTAAAAATAAATTGATCGCCCTCGATCCGTCCGTTCGGATGTAATCGAGGTGAAAGTTCGACGCGGATTTCCGGATCGGAATTCAAAGCAGCAGCGACGCCGTGCGCGGTCCAGCGCTCTAAGAAAACTTCCCGCGTCGCTATGCCAGCCTCGGGCGATAGGTTAATGCCCACCGTATCGTGATTGATTGTTCCCCAGCCGCCCGGGCCAAATTCACTCAAGGTATCGTTTTTTGCGCAAACGCGTTGGAGGAATAGAAGCAGGTGCCGCTCCCGCGCTCGCTCGCGTTTCTTTCGCGCGGGCAAGACAAACCCTTCGGAAGGAAAATGTGTCATCAGTTCGACCAGCACTTCTCGAACGCCCGCTCCCCCGAAGACCAGATAAGGCGTCAAGACCTCCTGGGTTGATTTCAAAAGCGCCTCTCGCGCGGAATCGAGTTCGCGTTCCAAAACTTCCTGGAGTCGCGACTCTGCGACTGCGACAGCGGATGCCGCCAGCGCATAAGCAGCGATTTCTCGCGGCCCTGGATCTTCGCCGAGCGCGGGAAGTTGTTGCCCAGCTCGCACCGCCGCTCGTAGCGCGCGATATGTCTCTACCGGAAGTCCGTGATCGCGCCTCCGAAGCAACCGTTCCGCTTCCGATTTTGCTCTGGCAAACTCTTCGCGCCTAACGAGAAGTTGGCGCGCGGCGGCGGCAGTATCGGGCGTTCCGAGGAGATCCAAGACATCGGAGGGCACACCGGCCATGCGGATCAAAAAGATCGGTGCGACATGGTAACTTCCAGACACTCAAACAACAGAACGGAAGCGGCTGGCAGTGACAAGAGAAAGTAGCGGAAGTCCCTTTGTTCTGTAGGGACGGTCTATGACCGCCGACGATCGTTCCAGAAATTCTCTCGCGCCCCGCGACTCGTTAGGCGCTTATAGACCGCCGCTACAGGAAGATCCGCCCACCCGCCTAGTTATTCAGGAGCGGCAAGCGAATCGTAAAGGTCGTTCCCGCTTGCGGATCGCTATCCACTTTGATCGAACCGTTGTGATCTTCGACGACTTTTTTGGTGATGTAGAGTCCCAGCCCAGTGCCGCTCTTGCCTTGTTTCGTAGTAAAATACGGATCGAAAATCTTTGCCATTTGCGCGGGCATAATTCCGTGACCGGTGTCTTCGATACGCACGTCGACGTAAAAATCCTTTCGCGCGCAACTGATGGAAACCGTCCCTTTTGTCTCCGCGGAGGCTTGGAGGGCATTGATGATAACGTTCTGAATAGCGCGAGTAATCTGCACGGAATCACCCAGCAAAGTGCAGGGATCCTCGCAGCAGGCGCTGCGCAATTCCACACCGGTTTGGG
>DASXNS010000065.1:0-4101 GCA_036494865.1 Chthoniobacterales bacterium
GCGCTCTCCGATGTGATCTGCACGAGCGGCAACGCCGTGAAAATCGTGAACGCCGCGCCGGCCGATCGAAACATCCTCTTCGTGCCCGATCAAAATCTCGGCGCCTGGGTGATCGAGCGCACCGGGCGTCCGATGGATTTGTGGCAGGGGAATTGTTACGTGCACGTCGAGTTCACCGCGCGCAGCATTGGAAGAATTCATGAGGAATATCCGGCCGCGCCGGTAGTAGCTCATCCGGAATGTTCCTATGCCGTTCGTTTGTTGGCGGACGAAGTTTGTTCCACCGAAAAAATGGTGACGTTTTGCCGTGAATCGCCTGCGCGCGAAATCATCGTGGTGACTGAAGCCGGAATGCTCCATCGTTTGCACAAAGAAATTCCTGGGAAAAAATTTATTCCCGGACCCACAGAACGTTGTGCCTGTGCCGAGTGTTGCTTTATGAAAATGAATACGCTGGAGAAAGCGCACGCTGCGCTGCTGAACATGACGCCGGAGATCATCCTGCCGGAACCGCTGCGGAAACGCGCTGAGGCGCCGATTCTCCGCATGCTCGAGTTGAGCAAATAGGATCGGCCGAGAGGGCGAGCCAGCGCGACCGGGCTCGGTTGTCACTTGCCACTTGTCACGTCTCGCTTTTCTCTTTTCACTTCTGCCGCGATGCAGCGATCCACCATTTGGCTGATGCTTGTGGTCCTGCTGCTTGGATTGCTTTTCTTGCGCGAGCCGCGTCTCGAACAATCGGAAGAATTTTTTCTGCGCTGGCTCTTGAAAAACTCCGAACCGCGTATACCTGCTGCCCAGCTGACGGTGGTAGAGATCGGTCACGATTCGCTGATGGAGCGCGATCCATCGGATACTTCGCCGCGCGCCAGCGGAAATATTGTTTCCCCTTTGGAATTCGCACTTTTTCTTCAGGCCGCCCTCGAGTTCGATCCGGCCGTCATCGCTTTCGAAAATATTTTGAAATGGCGCGAGCGCGACAAGGACCAGGAGCAAGTCTTCATCGACCAGGCAATGCGAGTGCCGCGACTCCTTCTCGCCGCCGAATTGACGGCAACGCCCGACCCGGATGCGCCCGGACCTGAGATCCAAGGATTCACTCAAGTGACCGGAAAGCGCGGCGACCTGGCCGAGTTTTCTGGAATTGGGCGCCAGCCCCCGGAGGAAATGCGGCTGATCGCGACGGCGGGCTTTGTTAATTTACCGGAGGAAATTGCGGACGAAATTCATGTGCCGCTCCTCTTTCGTTATCGCGGCGAAGTCATTCCTTCCTTCGCCTTGGAAGCGATCCTACTTTGGCTGCGTGTCACGCCGGGCGAAGTGACGATCGACCTCGGCTCTCATATTTCACTGCCGGGCGGCCGCAAAATTCCGATTCGCGCCGATGGCACTGTTTTGATTTCGCCTAACGCCGGCAAAAAAGCGCGCCGGGTTGATTTAAACGAACTGCTCCTCGCCACCCAGCAACGCGACACCGGTAAGAAAACGAACCTGGAGACGATGCACGATCAGATCGTCTTGGCGCGGACGCCGGGGAATCCGCTTTCGCCGCCGGATATCTTCGCTGCCACCATCGCTACGATTCAAACCAACACTTACATCCGCCGGATCAGTTGGATCTTCGATTGCATCGTGCTTCTCATCGCCGCGGCCGTCGTCGGGAGATTAAGGGACATTTCCCGGGTTGATCTCATCCTGGGAGGGATTGCGTTTACGGCCGCGTACTGCTTGATCGCGATCGAAATTATTTCTCGCTGGCTGATCTGGCTCCCGGGCTGTCTCCCGCTCGGTGCCGCCTGGCTGCTCGTTGTAATGTCGATCGTTGGGCCGCATCGTTATCGCGCTAAACGCCCAGAAGTCATCGCCATTCCGCCGCCAATACCCTAATCAGCGGGCGCAATTTGAAATTCATCAATCTCACTCGTCGCACCGAGATCGGCGCGAACAGTTACTACCTCGAGGCCGCGGGACAACGGCTCATTCTCGATTGCGGAATGCATCCGAAGGAGGAAGGCGAAGAGGCCCTTCCGAATTTTCGGGCGCTCGGCGATCGCGCGCTCGATGCGATTATTATTTCCCACGCCCATCTCGATCACATCGGCACTCTGCCGGTGTTAATGCGTCGCCAACCCGATGCGCGCATTTTCATGACGGAAGCGACCGCGGATATCGGAAACGTGCTTTTGCACAATTCGGTGAACGTCATGACGCGACAGCGCGAAGAAATCGGTGCGTCAATTTATCCGCTCTACACTCATCGGGAAACCAATCGCGCCAGTGACCAATGGCAATCGTGCCCGATGCGCCAGCCTTTTACCCTGGCGGGCGAACGCGCGCGGCCGCGCGGCGAGAGTGGCATCACCGTGGAATTTGTGGATGCCGGCCACGTTCTTGGCTCTGCGGGCGTGATCTTGCGCATGGAAGACCGGACGATTTTCTATACCGGCGATGTCAATTTCGACGACCAGACGCTGATGCAAGCCGGCGTCTTTCCCGAGTCAGAAATCGATGTCCTGATTATCGAGACGACTCGCGGCGATAGCCCCACGCCGGATGGATTTACTCGCGCCGCCGAAGAGCGACGTCTTGCCGCCGCGATCGTTCGCGCGTTCGATCGCGGCGGCTGCATTCTAATGCCGGTTTTCGCGCTGGGAAAAACTCAGGAAGCGCTCGCCATGATTTACAAATTCCGGCGGGAAAAATTGCTTGACCAATTTCCCGTTTACATTGGCGGGCTGAGCACAAAGATGACCGGAATTTACGACCGGCGCGCATTCACCACCCGGCGCCAATTTCCGCGATTGCAACTGCTGGAGGAAATGGCGCCGTTCGTTCTCAACGGCCAGACCATTCACGATTCGCCCGCCCGCGCCGGACGAATCTATGCGCTCTCCAGCGGGATGATGACGCCAAAAACACTCTCGAATATTTTCGCGCGCCGCGTCCTCGAAAATCGGCAGCATTCGATTTTTTTTGTCGGTTACGCCGATCCGGAATCGCCCGCCGGAATTTTGAAAACGGCGCAGGCCGAAGATCTTGTTTCACTCGACCCTGACGAACCCGCACAGCCGTTGCGCTGCAACATCGAGCAATTCCAATTCAGTGCCCATGCGTCGCGTGAATCGATTGTCAGCTATGTGAAAAAAGTCGCGCCAAAAAAAATCGTGCTAGTGCATGGCGATTTGCCCGCGGTGGAATGGACTCGCGCAGTGCTGGCTGCGGAGTTGCCGCAATCGGAAGTGATCGTGCCTGCGCCGGGAGTGGAGATGGAATTGTGAATTGGGCAAGAGGAGCGCGGGGATCCTGCCGGCCGGAAGCCCGCGCGCCTCGATGAAAATCGTTTCGTGGAACATCAATTCATTGCGCAAACGCCAGGAGCGTTTGCTGGGCTGGCTTGCGCAAACCCAGCCGGACATTGTTTGCCTCCAGGAAACCAAATGCAGCGATGAACAATTTCCGGAACTGATGTTGCGGACCGCCGGATACCATTCCGCGTTTCACGGCCAAAAATCGTACAACGGCGTCGCTATTCTCTCGAAGGTTGCGCCGCGAGATGTCCGGCGGTCGCTCTGTGATGAAGAAGAGGATGCCCAAGCGCGTGTGCTCGCCGCCACCATCGGCGATGTCCGCGTCTATTCCATTTACGCGCCTAATGGCCAGGCGGTCGCCTCGCCCGCCTACGATTACAAATTGAAATGGTTCGCGCGCCTGCAGAAATGTTTGCGGGAAAAAGAAAGCGCCGCGGCATTCCTCGCTGTCTGCGGCGATTTCAACGTAGCGCCGAAAGACGAAGATGTTTTCGACCCCGCGTTATGGCGCGGCGCGATCATGTGTTCCGAGGGCGAACGTGCAGCCTTTGCCCAATTGTGTGACGTGGGCTTAACCGACACGCTCCGAATTCATCATCGCGAGCCGGGCCTTTTCAGCTGGTGGGATTATCGCATGCTCGCGTTTCCAAAAAACCGCGGATTGCGGATCGATGCGATTCTCGCCAATCAATCGCTCGCGGCCCGCTCCACCGACGCAGGAATCGAGCGCGAGATGCGGAAAGGTAAGGAGCCATCCGATCACGCGCCGGTCTGGGCAGAGTTTAGCGGAACA
>DASXNS010000066.1:0-1775 GCA_036494865.1 Chthoniobacterales bacterium
ATCGCGGAAAAGAAATCGAGATCGCCGCCGCGCGTCTTGGTCGCCTCATCTTCGGAGACTTCAGCGACGAGTTTTGAAAAATCCTCCCCACGTGAAAGACGCCGCGATAATTCCTGGATCGCTTTTGATTTTGCTTCGACCACTTCGGTGGGCGTTTCCGCATGAGCTGCGAGAAAAAGATGTGAAGCGCGAAACCGCATCGGCTGCAAAAAAAGCTCACGATGTGTTTCATAAAAATCGCGGCACTCCCGTTCGGCGACCAAGGTTTCAGGCGCGATTTTCTTCTCGAGCCATTGAAGCGACCGAATGTGATCCGCCGCGATCTCGCGCAAAGAATCCACCGACAAATCTTGTGAATGCAAAGCCTCAGCGAACGCCGCTTCATCGCGAAACTCCGCGCGGATCAGCGCAATTTCGCGATCGATCAGCGCCGAATCGATCCGCTCTTCGGCAGAAGTCCGCCGAAGATTTTCCGTCGCGATCCAATCACGCGCTGACATTCCTTCCCGATCTTCGAGATCGTTTGCATAAAGACCGCGGCCGTTGGCGATCGCGATGAGATGGCCGCGGCCAAGTTTGCATCCTGCCCAATCGCGCAAACCAGGACGGCGGCAAATTAACTCGCTGCCAAACAAACCGGCCAGACAGGCGAGCGCAATCAGACAAAAGAAGCGGAGCTGCTTCATCGTTTCAAAGCGATTTCGGAGAGATAATAGGACGCAACCGCGCCAACGATACGGAGGCTCTCCGCGCTGAGTTTATCGATCGTGTCCTGCGCGGTGTGCCAGGGCGGATAATCGAAATCGATCAGATCGATCACGGAAATTCCCACCGCGTTCAACGGCGTGTGATCGTCGGTTATGTCTCGGTCGAAGTAGGTGAAATGGCTCCGCAAATTCAGCGCGTCAGCGGCTGCAAAAATACCGCGAGCCAATTCAGCGGGAGAATCCGGCGGGAGTGTAATGGCGAGCGAGCGATCGCCGACCATATCGAACAGGATGCCGCCGCGAAATTGTGTCGTCTTGTTTTGCTCGGTGAGCTGCTTTGCAAAGTAACGGCTTCCATAGAGGCCGTCCGTTTCGGAAAAAGCGCGGTACGCTTCCTCGCCGTCGAAGAAAACAAGTTCCGTCTTATGGGCGAGATCGGAACGCTCGGCCAGGACGCGAGCCAGCTCGAGCAGGAGACCTGTGCTGGAACCACCGTCGTTTGCACCCACGAAGCGGATAGCGTCGAATGTTTTTGTGTCGTAATGCGAGCAGAGCAAGAAGGAGGGAGCGCTGCCTGCGCCAAAAGTCGCGATAAGATTTACAAATTCGATTTTCCCGCGCGGCGTTTGCTCCGCAAAAGCCTGGCGCTCCACCTTCCATCCATAACGTTCGAGCTGTTCGGTGAGATATTTTCTCGTCTTCTCGATCGCTTCGGTCCCGGGTGGACGCGGGCCGAAGTCCACCATCGTCTGGACATGCGCCAGCGCTTTTTCGCCGGAGAAATCATTCCAGATTTTTTTTGGCGCTTCCTGCGGCGGTTCCGTGTTCGCGCGATCGCAGGCAGCCAGGAGCGCGAATAAAACCAACGCGTGCGTCAAAGCAGCCGCATGGCTGAATCGCGACCCGGCGTGGGCAATCTTCATTTGACCAAATAGCGCGCGAACTGCGTGGCTACGTTTCATCGACCGGCAATCCGAGCGCGGCCAGCACCCGTTGCAAATCGTCGTTGCCGTAATATTCGATCTCGATCCGTCCGCGCTTTTCGCTGTGATGAATGACGACCCGAGT
>DASXNS010000067.1:0-2001 GCA_036494865.1 Chthoniobacterales bacterium
TCGGATTTTATAATATAATCGCGATCGACGAATTCGAGTCCCGCACCCACCAGAATGCTCTTGTCCCATTCCCGCAACCGCGGCGTGCGTGCATAGAGAAGCTCGATCAAATCGGCGACGGTAGTTCCGGCGCCAACCTCAAGATCCAGCTCTGAAACTTCCATGAGATCGCGCAGGCCGGAAAAAAATTGCAAATGCACCTTCACGCCAAAGCAGCTGTCGGTTCGATTAATTCTTTCCGGAGCACGCCGATGCACGGAAGATTGCGGTAGCGCTCCATGTAATCGAGGCCATAGCCGACCACGAATTCGTCCGCAATTTCAAAGCCAACATAATCGGCCACGACCGGGCGCAAGCGCTTCTTCTTTTTCTCGACCAGGACGCAAATGCGCACGCTCAGCGGCGCGGCTGCTTCCAGTTTTTCGCGGATCGTTGCGAGTGTGACGCCGCTATCGAGAATGTCATCGAGAATCAGGACATGCCGACCGGCCACGTCCGGGAGAGCCACCTGCCGGAAAATTAATTCCCCGGTGGTCTTGGTTCCGCCATGATAGCTCGCGACGCTGAGGCAATCTAATTTCAGCGGCAAGGGAATGCGCCGGAGCAGATCGGCCATCAGAATTACGCTTCCATTCAGGATCGCGATCACGGTCAATTCGCGGTCGCTATAATCGTGCGAAATTCGCGCCGCCAGCTCGTCGAGCCGCCGGTGAATGGTCGCTTCGTCAAAAAGGATTCGCTCGAGATCAGCCTGCATCGCTCATTCGAATATCAGCGATCATCATCGCGAGCGAAGTGAAAACTTCGCCGCGGAATTGCGAAAGCGCTCGCAGTTGTTAGGATGCGAGCCCAGATGGCCACCCGCATTCACACCGGCTCGCTCAACCTTCGCACTGCTGGAAAAGGAACCTATGAAATTACGGACCAGGTGGGCGACATCGTGAAAGAGAGCGGCATTGCCGATGGGATCGCGAGCGTTTTCATCCAGCACACCAGTTGCAGCCTCATCATCATGGAGAATGCCGACCCAACGGCGCGGCGCGATCTGGAGAAATTTTTCGATCAGCTGGTGCCGGAAGATGCGCCTTACTTCGAGCATAACGATGAAGGACCGGATGACATGCCGTCACACATTCGGATGGTCCTGACCCGATCGAGCGAAGTAATCCCGATCGCCGATTCGCGGATGCAGCTGGGAACGTGGCAGGGAATTTTTCTTTTCGAACATCGGCGCGCGGCGCATCAAAGGAAAGCGGTCGTCACGATTATCGGCGCCTGACGCCGCGCATTACTGGTAGATCGCCCGGACCAGCCGCAGCGACTTCTCGTTAGGCAAAAGCGATTGCTCCATTTGATTCATCACATAGGCAAAGGAAATGCGGTTCTCGGGATCGGCGAAAGCGTGGCTGCCACCTGCTCCCGGATGACCGAAGGCCAGAGGAGATGGTCCGAAAATCTTCGGCTGATTTTCCGGCGGATCTTTCATGAAGCCGGCTGAAAAGGCGGTCGGAATTTGAAAAACGCGATCGATTCCCGAGCTGAGAATCGTAGTCATCTGCGCAATCGTTTCGCTTTTGAAAACGCGGCGGCCGTTGCATTCGCCACCGTTGGCGAGCAACGCGTAAAATTTCGCAAGCGATGAGGCGCTCCCGATTCCGCCGAATGAAACCAGCGGCAGCGCGCGATTTTCCCTGCTGTTCATCGCGCTCACTGCGTGCAGCCCGCGAGGCGAAGTAAAAGTTTTTCGCACCAGCGTTCCGGGTGTAACGAGGTCGCGATAAAATGCAGCGGGCGAAGGAGCAGTCCGAGAGAGTTTAGCTGCATAAATAGTGGCGACGCGTCGCTCTTCGGATTGCGGTAAGCCGATCCAGCAGTCGAGCTCGAGCGGATCCGCGAACGTCTTCCGCCAATATTCGCCCGCGGAATTTTTGGTGAGTCGCCGCACAAGCTCATCGAGGAGAAATCCAAAGGTGCGCGCGTGATAACCATGGGCGGTTCCCG
>DASXNS010000068.1:0-9419 GCA_036494865.1 Chthoniobacterales bacterium
CGAAAAATATGGAACGCCGCTTTATGTTTATAGCGCGGGCACCATTCTCGATCATTACCGGCGGCTGCATTCGGCGCTGCGCGAAATCGACCATCTGATTTGTTACGCGGTCAAAGCGAACTCCAATCGCGCGATCCTGCGCTTGCTCGCAAACGAAGGCGCGGGATTCGACATCGTATCGGGTGGCGAACTTTTTCGCGTCCTCGCTGCTGGCGGAGATCCGCGGCGCTGCACTTTCGCCGGTGTGGCGAAATCGCCCGAAGAAATCGAATCCGCGCTCGAACAAAACGTTTTCAGTTTCAATGTCGAAAGCGAATCGGAGCTAAAAGAAATTGATCGGATCGCGCGGCGCAAAGGCGTCCCTGCGCCGATCGCGGTGCGGATCAATCCCGACGTCGATGCCGGAACGCATCGCTACGTCTCGACCGGCCGGAGCGAAAACAAATTCGGAATCGCGCTCGATCGCGTGGCCGCTGTTTACGAAATGGCGGCGCGGATGCCGAACATCGCGATCCGAGGTGTGCAAATGCATATCGGTTCGCAGATCACCGAGGCTGTGCCTTTCGTTGCAGCGATCGAAAAGGTCACGCCGCTCATTCTGAAATTAAAAGAACGTTTCGCGCTCGAATTCTTCAGCGTGGGCGGCGGGATCGGGATCGTTTATGAATCGTCGTTCGCGAGCGGGCGCGGGGATTGGTGGACGGAAGAAGACCGCGTTGGCGCCACCACTAGTTTGCCGCTTACGATCCACGAGTACGCCGAGGCGATCTTAGCGCCGTTGCGCGAAATCGGATTGCGCGTTTTGCTCGAGCCCGGCCGTCTCCTCGTCGGCAACGCCGGTGTTCTTTTGACCCGCGTCCGCCATCTCAAACAAAGCGGCCGCAAAAAATTCGTCCTGGTCGATGCCGGGATGAACGACCTCATCCGGCCCGCGCTTTATCAAAGCTACCACGAGATCGTGCCCGTGCGGGAGCCGCGCGATTCGACCCGCGAGATTGTGGATGTGGTCGGCCCGGTGTGCGAGAGCGGCGATTTTTTCGCGCAGGACCGCGAGCTGCCGCCGATGAGCGAGGGCGATCTTCTCGCGCTCATGAGCGCCGGCGCCTACGGTTTTGTGATGGCGTCGAACTACAACTCGCGGCCGCTGCCCGCCGAAGCGCTTGTGAATGGCGAAACGGTTTCCCTCATTCGCACCCGCCAGACGATGGAAGATCTCATCCGGGGCGAATGCGAGGTCGGCATTCCGCCACTTGCATGATCTCCGGCCCCAGCATAAATACTGCTCCCGACCACTTCGATGAAACGCCTCCTTTTTCTTTTGCCGCTCTGCCTGCTTTTCACTTCTCTCGCTCCCGCCGCCATGCCGGAGGGCGAATACGTTTTGCTCGTCGGCGGACCGTCGTTGATGCAGTGGGAGAAATATAAAGCGCAGCCGCACGATCATTGGTGGGCGAATTTCGTCCACGCCGCCCGCGTTCGGACCGACCAGATCCGCGCCGAAACGCCCAACGCAAAAATCACCTGGCTGGTTTACGGCCAGGGTTACAAAGACCGCGCGGTGCAGGACAAACAGGATTTGATCAGTCTTATCGGCACGGTGCGCGACAAGTACCACCTGAACCTGATCTACATCCACAACGGCGACGACGTTATCAATTACCTCAACGCCGGTCAGCCGCGCGACAGCCTGAAAGTCGCCGACTTCGAATACTTCGGTCATTCCAACGCGAAGTGCTTCATGTTCGATTACAGCAGCAACATCGAGAGCGCCTGCAAATCATGGCTGCACGAGGACGACTTGAAACGCATCAACGGCCGCGTCTTCGCGCGCGGGGCCAACATCCGGAGCTGGGGCTGCCACACCGGCGAAAGCATGTCGCAAAAATGGTACGCCGCCACCGGCACCCGGATGTGGGGCGTCATCGGTAAAACCCAATACATGTTGAACGAGCTGCCGATCATCGTCGGGAAAGACGCGAAGTGGGTCGGCCGTTGAACCGGACGTCGGAGGTCCGAAGTCAGAGATCGGATTCCTCTTCGCTGTCCCTGGCCTCCGGCTTCTGAACAAAGTGCTTTCGTAGCCCGGTCGAGCGCTTTCTTAGCCCGGCGAAGTGCCCCGCAGGAACGGAGAAGTGGTTTTTCCGCCTCACCAAGCGCCCGCTTAGCCCGACGGAACACTTTCTTAGCCCGGCAAAGCGCCCTCTAGAACGGGAGAAGTGCTTTCTTAGGCTAGCAAAGTGCCTTTTCCGGCCTCCGACCTCCAGTTCTTCTGTAGCGGCAGCCGTGTCGGCTGCCAGACGGAAAACAAGTGCAGGCGACACGCCTGCCACTACAGCGCGACTTCCGATCTCTGATTTCTGCATTGACCGCTCCCGCTGCGATTCGCTAATTTCCAAATTGTGAAAACACTCTTCGCTTCCTTCCTCTGTCTCCTCTTCGCTGTCGTCCAGACTCTGGCTATCAGCGGCGGACCGAACTATGGCGGACCGCAAGTGCGAACGACTGGAACTTATGCCGGGCTTTTCGTTCCGACCGGCAATGAAAATTCCCTTGGAATTTTCTCCGCTACAATTCCCAAGACAGGTGTCGGCAACGGAAGTGTGGCATTTTTCCGAAATGGAGTTTTTTATCCGGGAACCTTCCAAGGGCTCGCCGACCCGGACTCCGCGGTGCTCACCGGCGTTGTCAGTTCGTCGTTTAATATAACCTTTACATCCCAAACGGATGCCATGGGAAAAACAACGAACACCGTCATAACATTTAACGCGAACGGAAGGATCGACGGGCAGATCCGGCCCAACGCAAACAGGTTCAGCACCGCCAGTGCCCGGATCGTTGGAACTGCGCAGATCACATACACGACAGTCGGAAGCGGCCCCGGGATCGATCTGAGCAATGCGAATAGCGGATCTGCGATTCCATATCAAGTGAGCGGCTTCAAGCAGGCAGAAGCCCAATAAGAAGCGACTCGCTTCGCGGGACAATGCGATTGAGGCCCGCTGCCTTCACCCTCCTGGAGCTGGTTATCGTCATCGTCATTATCGCGATTCTGGTCGCTCTGTCGGTTCCAGTGATCTCAACCCTGCGCGCCCGCGCCCAACGCAGCCAATGCACGGCGAACCTTCGCAGTCTTCACATTGCGGCCGACCTTTATCTGCAGGATAAAGGAAGCTGGCCGCAAATTCGATTGAGTGGTAACGACGACTCGGCCCAGCAGGATTATGCGCGGCAATGGATCGATGTCCTAAGATCGTTCGGTCCGACGGAGAAAACCTGGATCTGCCCGACCCTCGAAAATTTGTTGGGAAATCCAGATTACCTTAATCCGCAAAATATTCGTTCGGATTACTTCGCGATGCCTTTTGACGACAAGCCCGGAACCCCGCATCAGTGGCCGCGCCAACCGTGGTTCGTCGAAGTCGGGGACGTCCACGGAAATGGAAATCTGATAGTCTTCGCCGATGGCAGCGTGCGCGACCTCAAGACCGTCGCGGCTTCAGCGGGCGCAAAATAAGGCGGTCAGAAACCTCCGGCGATTTCGCGGAGCAATCCGGGGCCGCGGTAAATGTAACCGGTGTAAATTTGAAGAAGCGCGGCGCCAGCTTCCAGTTTTTCCCCGGCGGTAACCGAATCGAAAATTCCGCCGGATGCGATCATGGGAAGTCGGGAACGCTCTTTGATCGCGCGGACCAGCGCGGTTGATTTCTCCCGCAGCGGACGGCCGCTTAACCCGCCCGCTTGATCGCGCGACGGCGGGATGGCGCTGTGATCGAGCGTGGTGTTGGTGGCGATGATTCCAGCGATCTCATTCGCTTCGCAGGTTGCGATGATTTGCTCCAAATCGGCCAAGGCCAGGTCAGGCGCAATTTTTACCAGGATCGGTTTGCCAGTGGTGGAGTTCTCAGCCCGGATCGCCCGCAAGAGTTGATCTAGCGCTTCCTCTTCCTGGAGCGAACGCAGACCCGGCGTGTTGGGCGAACTAACATTGAGCGCGATGTAATCGGCGAACTCGCGCAGTTGCCGGAAGGAATGAAGATAATCTTCCGCAGCTTCTTCGATCGGCGTGATTCTTGATTTGCCGATGTTGATCCCGACTGGGATCTGCGGCCAGCGCCCGCTGTCGCGCAATCGACGCAATCGCGCCGCAACTGCATCCGCTCCATCGCTATTAAAGCCAAGCCGGTTTATCAGCGCGCTCTGCGCGGGATAGCGAAAAATTCGCGGACGCGGATTTCCGGGCTGCGGTTTTGCGGTGACAGTGCCGATCTCGATGAAACCGAAGCCGAGCGCGGCCCAGGCCGGAAGCGCTACCCCATTTTTGTCGAAGCCGGCGGCGAGGCCGATGCGATTCGGAAACTTGAGGCCGAAAAGAGCGACCGGTTTCGGCGCTGGCCGGAAAGGCGCAAGGGTCCGGAGCGCGAAAGGCAAATGGGGAACCGCCCGCAAACAACCGAGCGCGAGATGATGGGCGGTCTCGGGGTCGAATGCGAAAAGCAGCGGCCTAACGAAATGTTCGTAGGCGTTCGCGTTCTTCATTTCCCGATGCAGAACTGGGCGAAGACCGAATCGAGAATTTCTTCGAAATTATCCGCGCCGCTAATTTCGCCGACCGCGCGAAGAGCGGCGCGCAAATCGACCGCGACATATTCCGGGGCCAGGCCGCGCTCCATAGTCGCGGCGGAAAGATCACACGAATCGAGCGCGCGCCGAAGGCAATCGCGATGGCGCGCGTTGATCGCGAGCGCGCTTTCCGGCCGCAAGTGGTTCCGCGAAATGCTCGCGACGATCGCGTCCTCCAGGCCGCGCAATCCATTTTCTTCGATGCAACAAATCCGAAGTGCGTCGTGACTCGCCCAATCGGGGTGCTCCGGCAAATCGCTTTTGTTCAGGAGCAGAAGCCGGATTTTCCCGGACGCAGTTTCATTGGAATCGGCGGGCTGCGGCGCGTTTCGATCGAAAACGTGAAGAAGAAGATCGGCGGCGGCGAGCGATCTCTCGGTGCGCGCGATGCCTTCACGCTCGAGTTCATCCGCCGGATCGCGCAGCCCCGCGGTATCGAGCAGGCGAATCGGGATCCCGCGCAAAGTGATTACCTCTTCGATCGTGTCGCGAGTGGTGCCGGGCCGTTCGCTGACGATGGCGCGATCGTAACCGAGCAGGCGATTGAGCAGGCTGGATTTGCCCGCGTTGGTCGGTCCATAAATGACGGCGCGCAGACCTTCACGCAAAATTCGGCCCTGCTCCGCGGTCGCGAGCAGATCGCGGATTTTTTTGCGAATGCAATCGAGCCGCGCCCGCAACGTCGCACCTTCATCGGGCGCAATGTCTTCCTCCGGAAAATCGATCGCCGCTTCCACGTGGGCAATCATCTCGATCAGTTGCTGGCGAATCGCTTCGACCTCGGCGCCGAGCCCTCCCTCCAATTGCTCCTGCGCGGAACGAAGCGCAAGATCGCTCTGGGCCCGGATCAAGTCGATGACCGCTTCGGCCTGGGTCAGATCCATCTTGTCGTTCAGAAAAGCGCGCTCGGTGAATTCTCCCGGCCGCGCCGCGCGCGCACCCGCGCGGAGACAAGCTTCGAGGACGCGGGCCGTGACCAGAATTCCACCGTGACAACTGATCTCGACCAAATCTTCGCCGGTATAACTGGCGGGCGCGCGATGGACCGCGAGCATAATTTGATCGAGCACCTGAGCCGCCTCGACGATTTCGCCGAGGCGCTGCGTGTGGGAAGGAAATTGCGACGGCTTTTCTTTTCCGCGATAAATGCGATCGGCCACCTCGATCGCGTGCTCGCCCGAGATGCGAATCAAAGCGATCGCCCCTTCGCCCGCCGGGGTCGAGATCGCGGCGATGGTGTCGCCGGGCGCCGGCTTCACGCGGTCGGGTTCTGGAGGAGTTCCCGCAGCGCGGCGATGCATGTTCGATTCTGTTCCATCGTCCCGACCGAAATGCGAATCCACTCCGGCAAGTTGTAGCCTTTCAGCGCCCGCACAATGATCTGTCGCTGCAGGAGCGCGCGGAAAATTTTCTGCCCATTGCCCACATGCACCAGAACGAAATTCGCGGCACTCGGCACAAAGCGAAGATTCATGGCGGCAAATTGCTCCTGCAACCAGGCGCGGCCTTCATCCGTGATGCGCTTCGTCTCCCGGCGATGCTCGTGATCGTCCAGACTGGCGAGTGCGCCGGCCTGGGCGATGCCGTTGACGTTGAAGGGCTGTCTGGTTTTTTGCAGGACTTGAATCAACTCAGGCGGCGCGATGCCGTATCCGATCCGCAGATTGGCGAGCCCCTGAATTTTTGAAAAAGTGCGGAGGACGGCGACGTTGCGGCCGGCCCGGACGAAGCGCAATGTCTCGGGCGGATCGTCGAGATATTCGAAATAAGCTTCATCAAAAACGACGACGATGTTTTCGGGCACGCGGGCGAGGAACCGGTCGATCTCTTCCTGGGGCGCCAGGGTGCCGGTCGGATTGTTTGGGTTCGCGACAAAGATGAGACGCGTCTTCGGCGTGATCGCGGCGGCCATTGCATCAAGATGATGATGCAGATCGGGGCTGGGCACTTCGATCGTGCGCGCGCCGAAAACTGCGGCGATCAATTTGTAGGCAATGAAGGCGTGCTCAGAAGTAATGACGTCGTCACCGCGATTCAGAAATGCGTGACCGAGGAATTCGATGACTTCATTCGACCCGCTCCCGAGAATGATCTGATCGCGGCTGAGGCTTAGCTGTTGCGCGAGCGCTTCGCGCAAATAAAAAGCGCCGCCGTCCGGATAGAGATGCGAGGAAGCGAGCGCGGCCTGCATCGCGGCGAGAGCTTTGGGCGATGGACCGAGCGGATTTTCATTGGAGGCGAGCTTGATGATCTTGCTGGCGTCCGCGCCTAGCTCGCGCGCCGTTTCTTCGATCGGCTTGCCCGGCTCGTAAACGGAAAGCTCGCGCAGCTGCGGATTGGCGGTGTCCCAGATGGATGACATGCGGGTGAAATCTTAGGTGGATTTTGTGAGATGAACAGGTCGCGATTGGAGCAGCTTGCGTGCAAGGAAAAGTGCGGCTGCAGGAGTTTGCGCGGGGATGAATATGCGACATTCGCATTGTCCGCCGCTGCGGAAATAAGTGCTATGCGCTACGGCTGCGCACCGTCCAGTTTCAAAAGAAAATGATGCGAGGTGATCGCCATGCCGCGATTGAGATAAAAGCGATGCGCGGCGAAACGCTGCACGCCGGAATCGAGCGTGAGATGCTCGCAGGCATTTTCTCTCGCATACGCAACCAGCCAATCGAAGAGCGCCGCGCCGAAACCACGCGAGCGGTCCGCTTCATGCGTGACCAGATCGTCGATGTAAAGGGTGCGGCCGGAGAAAAGAAGATTCAGAATCCGAAAACCGGCGACAGAGCGCACCTTGCCCTCGAGCTCGAGAAAGGCGAGCTCGTAGCCTTCCCTTTTCTGATCGAGGACGCGCGAAGTGAAATCGGCCGGCTCGATGTGCGGTCGCAATTCCCGCATGACGGAGCAACAGGCGGCGATGTCATCCGCCCTGTTCGCGATTGCGATTTTCCACGGGCGCGATTTTGAATCGAACATAACGCTTCATCGCTCGCGCCGCGGCGAGATCAAGCCCGGGATTGCCGTTAAAGAGCGCGGTCGCCGCTGCAATTTACTGCAGCATAAAAAGCTGGTCGGGTTTGACGATCTGTCGGAACGTCGTGCCCTTATGAACAGCCTGCAATTCCTCGCCGAAACCAAAGTCTTCGGCATCGCGATGAATCCGTGGAAGATCATCGGCTTAAGTGGAAGCCTGATCTTCGGGCTCCGCTTTATCATTCAATGGATCGCGTCGGAACGCGCAAAAAAAAGTGTGATTCCATTTGGTTTTTGGGAATGCAGCGCGCTCGGATCTTTCTTGACCCTGGGTTATTTCGCGATTTACCGGCACGATTCCGTGGGCGTGCTCCAAAGCCTGCTCCCGCTTCCGATTTACCTGCGCAATCTCTATTTTCGCTACACTCATCGCGCGCCGCAGCATCCGGGAAACGCGCCCCGACCGCCGGAGTAAACCGCGCCGCTTTACCGCGGCCAGGTCAATCGCTAAGTTAAATCTATGATCTCGAGCGAGCAGATCATTTATCTTGATAACAATGCGACTACTCAGCTCGATCCCGCTGTGATCGAGGAGATGCTGCCGTTTCTCGCAAAGTATTTCGGGAATCCATCCAGCGGTTACGGCTTCGGCGCGCAAGTGCGGCGTGCGATCGAGGTGGCGCGCGAGCGCGTCGCCGCGCTGCTCGGGTGCGAACCTGGCGAGATTGTTTTCACCAGTTGCGGAACGGAATCGAATAACGCCGCGGTGAATTCGGCGCTGCGGCTGGATCCGGCCCGGCAACATATTGTCACGACCGCGGTCGAACACAGCGCGACCTGGCGCCAGTGCGATGATCTTTCGGAACGCGGTTGTCCGGTTACAATGGTCGGCGTCGATCAAGACGGTAATCTTGACTTGGAGGAACTCGAGCGCGCGATCACGGCCCAAACCGCGATTGTCTCCGCAATGTGGGCCAACAATGAAACCGGCGTCCTGTTTCCCGTGGAAAAAATCGCGGAGATCGCGCGCAGAAAACGCGTCCTGTTTCACACCGACGCGATCCAGGCAGTGGGAAAAATTCCGATTAACCTGGCGGAATCGACGATCAATTCGCTTTCGCTTTCAGCCCACAAGCTGCATGGACCCAAAGGTGTGGGCGCGCTTTATCTGAAGAAGCGCTCCGCCTTTAAGCCATCTTTGATCGGCGGCGGGCAGGAGAACAACCGGCGGGCCGGGACCGAGAACGTTGCCGGCATTGTTGCGCTTGGAAAAGCGGCTGAGTGCGCCGCTGCGTCGCTGGCGGAGGAAGAAACGCGGGTCCGCGCCCTCCGCGACCGGTTTGAGAACACGCTGCTCACAATCGTCCCGGATGTTTTTGTGAATGGCGACCGCGCCTCGCGTTTGCCGAACACATCGAGCTTGTCGTTCGCCGGAATCGAATCCGATGCGGCGTTAGTGATGCTGGATCGCCAGCAAGTTTGCTGTTCGGCCGGCTCAGCCTGCCGGACTGGCTCGCACGAGGCGTCGCACGTGTTGCGGGCGATGAAATTGAGCGATCAGCGGATGCGCGGCAGCATGCGTTTCTCGTTCGGCCGATTCAACACCGAGACGGACCTGGACAAAGCGCTGGAGATAATCCCAAAGGTAATCTCGAAGCTGCGCGGACTCTCTTCGGCGTTAACGGCGCGCGAAGCTAACCCAGATCCGCTTTTAGTTCCCTGACCGCGCCCATCAGCTCGCCATTTTTTCCGGGCTTATCGATCACGCGATCTACTCGCAACTCAGAGTAACGTTTCCTGTCTTCCTCGCTGAGAGCATTTGCATAAATAAA
>DASXNS010000069.1:0-2563 GCA_036494865.1 Chthoniobacterales bacterium
AGGGTGGGCGCGCCTGCACCGCCAAAGAGATAGGGCGCAATGGTAAGATTGAGTTGATCAACCAGATCTTCCTCGAGAAGCGCGCGGAAGAGCGTGGCGCCCCCTTCGCACGCCACGGTGCGGATTTTGTATTCGCTTCGCAATTGCTGCAGCATCCAGGCGAGATCGACCGTGGCTGAATCGCTCAGATGCAACGTCGCTTTTTGCCGCAGCAATTTCTGATAACGCGCCGGCATCCGCACGGTCGAGAAAATCACGATCGGAGACGTATCGATCTGGAAAATTTTCAGGTCCGGGTCGATTCGGCCTGCGTTTGAAACGATCACGCGCAGCGGATAAAGCGACTGGCCGCGGGCGAGACGTTCTTCCCGCATTTCGGGATTCGGCAAGCCGAGCCGGACGTTGTCCTGCCGCAACGTGCTGTGCCCGATTAGGACGGCGTCACCCAGCGCGCGTTGCCGGAACAGGTGCAACTTGTCTTCGCGCGATGTGAAATCGACCGTGGAGAAATTTTTGGTCGTGATTTTTCCGTCCACCGTCATCGCAAAAGTGACCGCGACGAATGGCCGCGCGGGCGGGCGCATGCGGCCGCGCCGATGAGCCGGCCTATTCTTTCTCGGTGATTTCATGCTCGAGCGTGACGAATTCCTCTTTCATCTCGCGCATTTTCACGTGGCGCGTTTCGCCGCTCGGCCTGTAAAAGAAATACACGATTCCCCCTGGCAGGCAGCAAAGGAGGATGACGGTGAAACCGATCAGCCCGATCATTCGCGCGACTGCGGGAGGAATGGCGCAGAGATTGAATAACATCACCTGCAAAATAAATTCGCGCGTGCCGACTCCCGCGAAGCTGATCGGGAGCGATGAGATCGTGCGTTCGATCGGCATGATCGCGAAAAAATCGAGCGGCGCGATGTTTGCTTGAAAAGCGTAAGCGACGCAAAGAAAAGTGGCGAACGTGCCCAGATGGCAGACAAGCGACGCGCCGAACGCGCTGACCGTGGCGCGCCAGTGACGCGCATACAAGTGATAGGCCGCGGAAATCTCGATCAGTCTCTCCCGGCCCGGAAATCGGTGAGGAAGTTTGTGGAGAAGATTGAAGCCGCTCACGACGAAGGTGGTGGTGACGAACAAAACCGAGCTTCCGAAAACGGCGAGCACGACCCAGACATAGAAACGCGGATTGTGGAGCGGATTGCGGTCGAGCTGCGCGGCAGTCTCCTGAGTGAGCCAGCTGTAGCGGAGGAAAATCAACACGCCGGTAATGATGATCAGCGCAATCAGGCCGGTCATCCGATCGAAGAGGACGGCGAGGAGCGCGCCCGGTTTTTTCGTCGGCGTCTCCTTCCAAAGCAGGTAAGTCTTCACGATATCGCCGCCGGTCCCGCCGGGAAGGAATTGATTGTAAAACATGCCGATCAAAAAAAGACCGGCGATGCGCGGCGTAGTTAGGGTAATGCCTTGGACTTTCAACAGAATTCGCCAGCGGACGATCGCGGCGAACTCAACAATGATGTAGGCGCAGATCGCGCCGGCGATCCAGCGATAGTCAGCGTCTCGAATTGCGACCGCCATGGCCGCGCGGACCGCAGAGTCGTGAAAAACCCAGTAGAGCAACGCGCAAGTGACCGCGAGCTGCAGCACGGTGAGCAGAATTTTTTTCATGAACCGAAGCGTTCCTTCCAGGTCGTCACCGAGCGGCGGATTTCCTCAGGCGTTTTGCGCGGGCTCATTTCCCAGACAAATAAGCAGTCCGGCGGGAGGAGCGGAACAAGTTTCTCCAGATCGACCATGCCGGCGAAGGGCGGCTGATGATCTTGCGCCGGCCAGATGCAATCCTGCATGTGGCAGCCGATAGCGCGCCCGCCGATTTTGCGGAGCCATTCTTCGTGGTCCAGGAAACCGAGGTTCTCCTTGATTTGGATGTGCCCCATGTCGTGCCAGTAACCGAGCTGGGGCGAATTCAATTCGTCCAATAATGCCGGCAGCTCCCGCTCGCTCGGGATTTCTTCGTAGCCGCGCCGCCCTTCCACACCGAGGCGGATATTTTTTTTCGCCGCGTACTCAGCGATCCGGCGGAGCGAATCTTTCACTCGTTCGAGAAAAGGCGGCGCGGCGGCTTCGCGGGTCTGGACCGCTTTCACTTTCATCCGCACATATTTTCGCGAAAATATTTCGCCCGCCTTGGCCAGCGCGACCAGTTCGTCGGTGATCGGATTCATCGGGATTTCGCCGCAGTGAAGAACGACGAAAGGAGCGCCGAGACGTTCGGCGAAATCGATCGTCTGGCAGGTTTGCTTCACGGCTCGCTCGCGCTCATTCGGATAAGCGGCGGAAAATTTGTAGCAATCGGGCGAAGCCCGCATAATCTCGACCGGAAGCGGACAGAAATTATGCAAACTGCTGCACTGCACCTGGCCCGCATCGACCATTTTCTGGATGCCCGGCATGAGCGAAATGCGGATGCCGTGGCCGAGTTCGATCAGGTCGAAGCCGAGGTCCTTGATTTCGCGGAGCATGTCGTCGCCCGCCGTGTGGCGGCCGGAGTTCCAGCAGGTGGAAA
>DASXNS010000070.1:0-5559 GCA_036494865.1 Chthoniobacterales bacterium
TTCCTGCGCGAAGGCTGCGCGGTGGCGGATTTAATGCGTCCGGACCGCATCGTGATTGGCGCGCAGAGCGAGCACGCCATCGACCTGATGAAAAAAGTCTATGAGCCATTCATGGCTCCGATTCTCGTGACCGACATTAACAGCGCTGAGTTGATCAAACACGCGGCGAATTCTTTTCTGGCGCTCAAGATTTCTTACATCAACGCTGTCTCCGCCATCTGCCAAGCGAGCGGCGCCGATGTGGAAAAAGTCGCCGATGGGATCGGAATGGATCGACGGATCGGTCGAAGTTTTCTGAACGCCGGACTCGGATATGGCGGCTCCTGTTTCCCAAAAGATCTCGCCGCGTTCATCACCATCAGCGACCAGCTGGGCGTGCCGTTCAATCTGCTCAAGGAAGTCCAGCGCATTAACGCCGAGCAGAAAAATAGATTTCTCAAGTCGATTCGCGAAACGCTTTGGGTTCTGCGCGACAAAAAGATCGCAGTCTGGGGACTCACTTTTAAACCCGATACCGACGATATCCGCTCATCCGTCGCGATCGAGCTCGTCGCCGATATGTTGCGGGAAGGCGCGCAAGTCAACGTCTACGATCCGAAGGGAATGGAAAAAGGTCGAGAAGTCGCCGCCATTTCCAACGCGCACTTCGCCCAATCCGCGCTCGAAACAGTCGAAGGCGCCGAAGCGTTGATCATCGCGACCGAGTGGGCCGAGTTCGCGACCGTCGATCTAGCGGTTGTGAAAGAGAAAATGACCACTCCGATTATTTTCGACGGACGAAATTTATTCGACCCGGAAACGATGAGGAAGCTCGGCTTTCATTATCATTCCATCGGACGCGGGACTGTGACGCCGAGCTGACCGCGAAGGTCGCGGCAGTTATGGCGCACCGTTCTGCTCGCGGGCTCGTGGTCGTCGCGCTCGGGCAATGGCGAAGAGGCGAAAATTTTGCCGATGCGATTCTTGCCCACTTGTTGCGGACCGGCGATCTCAGCGGGCCGGACCGGGCCTTTGCGACGGAACTTTTCTACGGAATCCTGCGCAACATAACCCTGCTCGATTTTTGGATCGATGCACTGCGTGCCGAGCGTCTCGAACACGATGCCCGTGACTTGCTCCGGCTCGGAATTTACCAGCTATTTTTCCTTGGGACGCCGGAGCACGCGGCGGTTCATGAAACGGTGCAGCTTGCCCGCACAAAAACGCGTCCGCTCATCAATGCAATCTTGCGAAGCGCCTTGCGCAGAAAAAACGAATTAAGAACAACCGCGAAAAAGCAAAATCTCAGCGTTCGAAGCTCCAATCCCCAATTCTTGATCGATCGCTGGACAAAGAATTTTGGCGCGGACAAAACCAAATCACTCTGCGAATGGAACAACCAACCGGCGACGATCTATGCGCGGGTTAATCGTCTCAAAATCTCGATCGATGATTTTCTAGCGCAACATCCCGGCGCTGAACAGCTGGCAAACCCGCCGGAGTTCGTGCGTCTCAAAGGAATTCCGAGTGATGCACTCGCGCGCGGCGATTGTTACATTCAGGATCCGAGCACGATCATGGCCGGCTCGCTGCTTGATCCAAAACCCGGCGAGAAAGTACTCGATGGATGTGCCGCACCCGGCGGCAAGACAGGTCATCTGGCCGCGCTAATGCAGAATCGTGGGACGATTGTCGCCTGCGATCGTGACGCCGTTCGAATTTTAACGTTGCAGGAAAACATGAAACGGCTCGGCGTTGAAATTGCGCAGTTCATTCGACACGATTGGACGCGTGAAAAACTGGCGCGCGATTTCCTGGCGGTTTTTCCGTTCGACCGAATCCTGATCGATGCGCCCTGTAGCAACACCGGAGTCATGCGCCGTCGGGTCGATCTGCGTTGGCGATTAACGACGAAGGATTTTCTGCGGATGCAAAAGGAACAGCTCGGCATCTTGCGCGCCACAATTCCGCTATTGAAAGCTGGCGGCGTTTTGGTTTACAGCACTTGCAGCATCGAGCCGGAAGAAAATTTTGAGGTCGTGCAAATTATCTTGGATGAGTTTCCGTTTTTGAAATTGGAGGCGGAGCAATCGCTCCTTCCCTTCCGCGATCAATTCGACGGAGCTTATGCCGCGAAATTGATTCGAGTTGTTTAAATGGCAACGCGCGCGGCGGCAACTCGGCAAGTTGCATCCCGCATCGCTGGTGGAATCATTAATCCCTATGCACGATCCGCGCTTTGATAAGCTTGCTCGAGTCTTGGTCGAATATTCCACGAGACTGAAACGGAATGAAACCGTCCTGATCGAATCGTTCGATGTGCCGGATGAAATGACAGTCGCGCTGGTGCGCGCGGCCCGGAAGGCGGGCGCAATTCCATTCCCCCAGATTCAACGCGCACGAGTGAATCGCGAGCTCGCGCTCAAAGCGACCGAGCGGCAATTGAATCTGACCGCAATGCACGAGCTTGCGCGGATGAAGAAGATGAATGCGTACATCGCCATCCGCGGAAGCAATAACATCACGGAGTTATCCGACGTGTCGGCGGAGCAGATGAAGTTGCTCGCCAAGAAAATGCGGCCGGTGAACGATCAGCGTGTCCAAAAAACCAAATGGGTGGTTTTGCGCTGGCCGACGCCCTCCATGGCGCAACTCGCCGGGATGAGCACGGAAGCTTTCGAAGATTTTTATTTCGATGTTTGCACGCTGGATTACCGAAAATTGCAGCCGGGGATGAAGGCGCTCAAAGCGCTGATGAACAAAACGGATCGAGTAGAAATAAAAGGCCCGGGCACTGATCTGCGCTTTAGCATCAAGGGAATCGCCGCGGTGATTTGTGGCGGCGATCGCAATATTCCGGATGGCGAAGTTTTTAGCTGCCCGGTCAAAGAATCGGTTGAAGGCGACGTGTCGTTCAACGCGCCTTCAATTTATCAAGGGATCGGGTTCGACAACATTCGCCTCGAATTTCGCGAAGGCCGGATCGTTAAGGCGACGAGCAATCAGACGCAGAAACTCAACAAGATTCTGGATTCGGATCCGGGCGCGCGATACATCGGAGAGTTTTCGCTCGGCTTCAACCCTCACGTGTTGCATCCGATGCGCGATATTCTTTTCGACGAGAAAATTGCCGGCTCGTTTCATTTCACGCCCGGGCAGGCTTACGAAGAGGCCGATAACGGAAATCGAAGCCAGGTGCATTGGGACATGGTGAGCATTCAGCGGCCGGATTACGGCGGCGGCGAGGTTTACTTCGACGGAAAATTGATCCGGCGCGATGGCGAATTCCTGCCGAAGGAATTGCGGTCGCTAAATCGCGGCAGCTTCGCGAAACGCTAGCACGAACCGACTGCGGTACGCAACGCGAGGAGGCAACCTGCCTCCTCGCATCTGGAAACAAACTGAAGGTAATCCTAGGCCGGTTTCGGAGCGGCGCCGTGGGCATTCAACTGCATCATTCCTATTTCGCCATTGCCAGCGAGCTGGACGTTGGCGATGTCGAAGACGGGCGCACCTTCGACTGCGCTCGGGCCTGAGCCCGGCAACTGAACCGAAACGCTCCGCGAAATCGAATTCAAGACAATCGACGCGATCTCGAACGAGGGTGAAAACTCCACACTCGCGATTTGGAAACGGCCAGTGACATGAACGGAGGCCTGTCCCTGTTGCGCTGGTGTGAGCTGCACTGCGCCGTTCTCCGCACCGGAAAGGAGTTGCAGACCCGCGATGTTAAACGCAGGCGAGCTGATTACGCTGGGCCGCTGCTGCTGCGACGGTGTGAGTCGCACCGTCCCGAGCGAGCCGCCAGCAAGCTGCACAGTCGCGATTTCGAATGTCACTTGCAGATTCATCGCGGGCTGCGGCTGTTGCGAAGGCGCGAGACGCATCGTGACGATCTTCGAGGTCGGCTTGAGTTGGAGCGCTCCCATCTTGAAACTCGGAGTGAGCTGCAGCGATGCGATCTCAAACGAGAAGGTGAGCTGCACGGCGGTCTGCATTCCGCCAGTTGGTTGAGGTTGCGGTGCGCTCCCGGTTGGTCCTGTTCGAATTGCGGGAGCGGGTGTTGGTTGGGTCGTTTGAGGCATGGTGGCTGGTGTGGTTGGCTGCTGAGCTAAGGGCTCGGTGGAAATAACTTTCGGTGCGAACGAAGGCGATTCGACAGATTGCCGGAGCGCACCCACTCCCGCAATTCCTTTGCCGGGGATTCCCTCCGCAGGACGCGCGGGAAAAGATTCCGGTTCAGGCTTGGTAATCTCAGACATAGATGAATCGGTCGCCGGAACTTGATACGGGATGGGTTGGCCTTGTGCAACTGGTTCCATTTCAGGCTCTGAAATTTTCTCGGCCCGCCCTACGATTTCATAAACCTCCGACTCTATCGTGATCGGCTCGCCGACCGATTCAAACGACCCAGCCGCTTCGAACGCCGATTCCGGGTCTGAAACCCACGGAACAAAAGCTGGCAGCGGTTCCTCGATCACCGGCGCGGCGGAAGCGGCAATGACCTGCGGCTCGGAAACCGTTTCCGGCTCGAATTCGCGCGAATCTGCACCCGGGAAAATTGTCTCTCCATTCCCGGAAACCGGCACATCGAATTGTTTTTCCGCGGGCTGAACAACGCTCCCGCCGCCGACGTTGCGGCCCGTTGTCCCGAAAGGAACGGCACCGCGGCGGACCGACGGCTCGGAAGCTTTTAGCTGGAGCGACACTCGAGGCGGGCCACCTATGAGACGGCGGGGCGCGGCAACTTTCTCAGCTGTGGTCGGACCCTGGACCGCGTCAAACCGCGGGCCGGTCGCAGGCGCCGCTGAGCGATAGAAAGGAACATTCATGCGCCGGCGCAACTCCGACACGATCACCCAGACGATTAAAATAATGCCGGCGAGAAGCAGGCCACCCACGAGTAATGTGTTCGAATCGAAACGGTCCAGGCTGCTGCCCGCGCCTGACTTCGACCATTCGCGCACACTGGCTGGCGCGAGAACTGTGGCTGGTGTCGCACTAACACTGGTCGCGGCCACTGGCGGCGCAACTTTGTTCGCAGGAGAGTTCGCCGGGCTCTGCTCCGCCACGGCCGCTGAAATCGCCGGACCCTTGGCCGGACTTTGTTGCGCGAGCGCGGTGGAGGTTGAGTCCCCCGGCGCCTTCTGTTCCGCTTCAGGCGGAAGCGGCGCGCGCGTTTCCGCAGGCAATGCATTTGATCCGACCGGTGTCTCCACACTCGGCGAAAGAGATGTAACCGGCGCCGCGGCGATCTTGTCGTTCTTCGCTGTAAGCGCCTGCGAGGCGACCGGCGATTGCGCGGTGTTCGCCGTCGTGGCCTCCATCCCCGCGACTGTTGCGGGCGATTTTTGCGCCGCGGCTCCACTCGGTTGTTTCACCGGTTTGTTCGAGGCGACCGCAATTCCCGGGATCGGACTCGGCTCGATCGCGGGCGTCGATTCTACTTTGGCCGTTTCCGTGGCCGGAGGGGCCGAAGTCGCCGCCGCATTTTGCAGCCAACCGAGGTCGTAGAATGCATCGGCAAAAACGAGATTCAGCGCTGGCGAATAAATCTTCCGAGCGGACACGATCCAGTCG
>DASXNS010000071.1:0-1864 GCA_036494865.1 Chthoniobacterales bacterium
CGATGATCGCGACTTGCGGCAAAGTCTGCGTCGCCGAGGTCGAAGAACTGGTTGAGATCGGCGAGCTTGATCCGGACCAAGTTCACACGCCCGGGATTTTCGTTAACCGAATCATTCAGGGCGCAAAATACGAGAAGCGGATCGAGTTCCGAACCGTGCAGGGCGCGGCCGCGTCAAAGAAAGAAAATCCGGTGCGCGAATTAATGGCGAAACGCGCCGCCCAGGAATTGCGCGACGGTTACTACGTCAATCTCGGCATCGGCATTCCGACGCTGGTGGCCAATTATATTCCCGAAGGAATTCACGTTACGCTTCAGTCCGAGAACGGCCTGCTCGGCATCGGCCCATTTCCCAAACCCGGCGAAGAAGACCCCGACTTGATCAACGCCGGCAAACAAACGATCACCGCGATGCCGGGCTCGGCGTTCTTCTCGAGTGCCGACTCATTCGGCCAGATTCGCGGCGGACATATCGATCTCGCGATTCTCGGCGCGTTCGAAGTGACCGACGAAGGCGACATCGCGAACTGGATGATTCCGGGCAAAATGATCAAGGGACCTGGCGGCGCGATGGACCTTGTCGCGGGCGTGAAGCGCGTGGTCGCACTGATGGAACACACGTCGAAGGATGGCAGCCCGAAAATTTTGAAAAAATGCACGCTGCCAATCACCGGCCTCGGCGTGGTTAATCTCATCATCACCGATTTGTGCGTGCTCGAGGTGAAACCCGATGGCGGCGGCCTCGTGCTCACAGAAATCCATTCCAACGCGACGGTGGACGAGATTCGCGCAAAAACCGGCGCACCGTTTGGAGTCGCGCTGAAGAAATAATTTTACGCCGCGCGCTCGCGCGGACAGATCAGCACCAATACGGACGCGATCACGAAACAGGCAATCATCACCGCGAATCCGCCGTTGAACGATCCGCTGCGCTGACTGATGTCGCCGATCATCTTCGGTCCGAAGAAGCCGCCGATGCTCGCTGTGCAATTAATGAAGCCTACGGCCGCCGCAGCGGCCGAAGCACTCAAGAACGCCGAAGGCAACGCCCAGAACGCCGGCAAATAAGCGACAGTCCCAAATCCCACCAGCGTAAACAGCGCGACAAGCAACGGGTTCGAATGCGGAAACGCGAGCAACGCGAGCAATGCGACGGCCGCGGTCAATTGTGGAGCGGCAAAATGCCAGCGGCGTTCGCGCGTGCGATCGGAACTCCAGCCGAGCGCCAACATTCCGACGAGTCCCCCCATAAATGGGATCGCGCCAATCCATCCGATTTGCGCGACGTCCGTCCATCCGGTGAGCCGTTGCAGCATCGTCGGCATCCAAAACCAAAACGCGTAGCCGCCGGTGTAGGTAAAAAACAATCCAGTTGTCAGGATCAACACCGGCGGATGTCGAAGCGCTTGCCAGATCGACATGTATTCGACATGTGCTTTCGCGCGGCGTTCTTCTTCCAGTTTAGAAACGAGCCAATCGCGCTCGTCCGCGCCAAGCCATCGCACTTCGTTAGGCCGATCCGGAAGAACGAAAAGCGTCGCAACCCCGAAAATGACCGCCGGAATTCCTTCCAACAAAAAGAGCCAACGCCAACCCGAAAAACTCAGCCAGTGGACGCCCAAAATTTTTCCAGCAATCGGTCCGCCAATGATAAAACCAATCGGAATCGCAGCCATGAAACGTGCGACGGCTTTGGCCCGGTCTTCGTAAATGAACCAATGCGAAAGATAAACGATTACGCCGGGGAAAAATCCCGCTTCAGCCGCGCCAAGCAGGAAACGCGCGCCGTAGAGTTGATGCGCACTGTGGACAAAACCGGTCAGCGTCGTGAGCGCTCCCCATGTGATCAACGTTATCGCCAACAA
>DASXNS010000072.1:0-6190 GCA_036494865.1 Chthoniobacterales bacterium
AGCGCTGATTGTCGGCGAGGGGAATGGGCGATTTCTTAGTGAACTGCTGAGAGTTCATCCGAGTATCGAAGTCGATTGCGTGGATGCGAGTGCCGGCATGCTGCGATTAGCGCAGCAACGGATTCGCGATCTGTTGCCCGGCCTCGCAGGCCGCGTTCGTTTTCTGAATGAAGACATAACGTTGTGGCAGCCGCCGCGCTCCTGCTACGACTTGGTGGTCACGCATTTCGTTCTCGATTGTTTTCAGGAAGCAGAACTAGGCGGCATTCTGGAGAAACTGGCGCGGGCAGCGACAGATGATGCGCACTGGTTGCTTGCCGATTTTCGCATTCCACCGAACGGCGTAACACGATTCCGGGCGCGCCTTTGGCTGGCGGCGATGTATTTGTTTTTTCGCATCACAGCGCGAATCGGGGCAACTCATCTAATCGATCCTGCGCCGTTATTGCGCGGCGCCGGCTTCGCCCTGGTTCAGCAGCATTTATTTCACTGCGGAATGTTGAAGTCCGAATTGTGGCGCGGAAATTTCCAGCTTCGGCAATGCGACTTGTCAGCGTGAGGCGAGGCATGGAGCAGAGCCGTTTGCGGCGGTTTCTTTGTCGGCTTTGCGACGGGAAAAAGGCGCGTATGGTGACGCGCTATGGCGAACCAGGTTTTAGCGGGCAAGGTCGGTGTCGTTTTCGGGGTCGCGAATAAACGGAGCATCGCGTGGGCGATCGCCAAAGCGTGGGCGGCGGCGGGCGCGCGTTTGATTTTCAATTACCAGGGCGAGCGGCTGAAAGAGAATGTGGAGGAACTCGTCGGAGAATTCGGCGAAGGCACGCTTTTGCATCCGTGCGATGTTTCGACTGATGGAGAGATCGCGGAATTTTTTCAGAAGGTTCGCGTTGAAACCGACCGGCTCGATTTGATGCTCCATTCCGTGGCGTTCGCTCCGAAAGAAGCGCTCGAAGGCGATTTCGTCAGCACGACGCGCGAGGCATTTCGCACTGCGCATGACATCAGCGCGTATTCGCTGGTCGCGCTCGCGCGCGAAGCGGCGCCGATGATGACGCACGGCGGCAGCATTGTCGCGATGACTTATTATGGCGCGGAAAAGGTGGTGCCGCATTACAATGTGATGGGAGTGGCCAAGGCGAGCCTCGAGGCTTCGACTCGTTACCTGGCCTACGATCTTGGACCGAAAAAAATCCGGGTGAATTGCATTTCCGCCGGCCCGGTCAATACGTTAGCGGCACGAGGAATCAGCGGTTTTAGCGCGATGCTGAAGCATTATCAGGAACACGCGCCGCTAAAACGCAGCTGCGACCCGGCCGAGCTGGGTGAGACGGGAGTTTTTTTGGCGAGCGATGGCGCGGCGGCGATTACCGGTCAGGTGATCTACGTCGATGGCGGATACCAGATCATGGGAATGTGATTGCGGATTTAGGATCGCGAATTTCGGAAAAAAAAGACGGCAGGCTGAAAGCGCAATTAATCGAACTGCTGGGCGCGGAAGCGGTGTCGGACGATGCCGCGGAGTTGCAGGCGCACAGCGGCGACAAATGGTTTGCGAATCATCTGCCCGATGTCGTCGTCTTCGCTCAATCGACCGAGCAGGTGAGCAAATTGCTGCGATTCGCTTCGCAGGAAGAAATTCCGGTCACGGCGCGAGGCGCGGGTTTTGGATACGTCGGTAGTTGCGTACCGGTGCGCGGAGGAATTTCGCTTTCCCTCGCGCGGATGAATCGGATCAAAGAAATCAATTTCGCTGATGCTGTCGCGATCGTGGAACCGGGCGTGATCACGGCCGATCTGCAAACGAAGGTGCGAGAGCAGCAATTATTTTATCCGCCGGACCCCGCAAGCAAGAACGATTGCAGCATCGGCGGAAATGTCGCGACGAATGCCGGCGGCCCGCGTTGTTTGAAGTACGGGGTAACGCGCAACTACGTGGTCGGACTCGAGGTGGTGTTGGCGAGTGGCGAAATTCTGCGAACGGGCGGACGAGTCCACAAAAATAAAACCGGTTTCCATTTGATCGGGCTGTTCGTGGGATCGGAAGGGATGCTCGGGGTGGTGACGGAAATCACCGTGCGATTATTACCCCTGCCGCCAGCGCGCGCGACGCTTTCCGCCGCTTTCGGAACGATGACGGAAGCAGCCGCGACGGTGCAGGCGATTTTTCACGCTGGTTTTCTTCCTGCCTCGCTCGAGATCGCAGATCATTTTACACTCGAAGCAGCACGGCGCGATCATGGGGAAGGACATGTCCCAGCCGGCAACGCGCATCTGTTGGTCGAAGTGGATGGCCAACAGGAGACGGTGCGGAGCGAGGCAGCGGCGCTGGAGAAATTGATCGCGGGCCGGAAACCGAACTCGCTCGTCACTGCGACGACCGAGGGGGAATGCGAAAGTCTCTGGGCGCTTCGCCGGGATTTTAGCAACTCACTGCGAGCGACTGGCCTAACGAAACTAAACCAGGATATCGTGGTGCCGCGATCGCGGCTGGTTGATCTGGTCGAATTCGCGGAAGCGCTCCAGAAGCGGCACGGTTTTCCCGTCGCCTGTTTCGGCCATGCGGGAGACGGGAACGTACACGTGAATATCATGGCGGCGAATTATGAGGATCTCGCCGTACAGAAAAAGGTGAAGGGCGCGCTCGACGAACTTTTTCAACAAGTCCTCGCCTGGGGCGGCGTTATTACTGGAGAACACGGTATCGGCCTCGCAAAGAAACGCTGGTGGCCGGAAGCGACCAGCGACGTCGCTCGCGAAGTGCATCGGGCGATCAAGAATGCGCTCGATCCGTTGGGAATTCTGAATCCTGGAAAGTTTTTGTAGCGCGCGTGTGGTGGTTTGCGGCCAGAGAAAAAATGCCGCTCGCTTCAAGTCGTTTACTTAAAGATCGATACCGGATTTCCGACGCTAACTAACTCCTTCACCCGCGCCGCATCCCAGTTCGCAGTCCGAATGCAACCATGGCTGGCAGCGCGCCCGATCGTCTCCGGATTATTCGTGCCGTGAATGCCGACGTGCGGTTTGTTCAAGCCCATCCAGAGAATGCCCACCGGATTATTCGGCCCCGGCGGCAAGTCGAAAAACTCGCCCGATTTCACTCCGTGATTGAGCACGCCCTCGTCGTGACGAAAAACCGGCAGCGTCGCAATCCCGAGGATTTTCCAAAGCCCGAGCGGCGCGGGAAGCGTGGTCGATCCGGGCGTGATCGGAAACTCGGCCACGAGCTGCTTGTCATCGTAGATGAGAAGAAATCGCTCCTTTGTGTCGACGTAAAGTCTGCGATTGGCGAAGACCGGATTCGGCAGCGCGAAGCCTTCGTGCAAATCCTCTATCTTAAACGGCAGCACGTTCGGCACCTTCACGCTGTCGCCGATTTTTAGCGCATCGAGGTTCATCCCCGGATTTAACTTCCGCAGGAATTGCTCGGCGGAATGATAACGCTCGGCGATCAACTCGAGGAACGATCCATACTTCAGCGCCTTCAGCTTCGCCTGTTCTGACGGCTTGGTCGCGGTCGGGCCGATAAAGTTCTCCGCACCGGGCGGAATCGTGAAGGTCGTAAATGTTTCGGGCACCTGATCGAGCAGCCACGAATCAACCGCGCCGGTCTCCGGCATGCGATGCGCGCGTTTGTAATGAAGGAGCGCCTTGCGAAAAAACTCGCCCATTTCCCCATCGATTTTGCCCGGACCGAAGTCGCTGTTATCGAGAAAAATTTGGAGCTTGGTACTGGTTTCTTCGTCGTAGTTGGGCAGAGCGACCGGAATTGTCGGAGCGGGGCGCGCTTGGGCCGGTGTCCGGATCGGCAACGCTTTCGGCGCCTCTCGCGCCGCGATCGAACCAAAGGCGAACAAAATAAACGCGAATCGGAAATTCATTGGCGAAGCTATCCGCTGTAATCCTCCGAGTCGCAACCACACCATCAGCGCGCCGCACCGGCCGGGAACATCACCCTGTCCGGCTCGGCGTTGAGCGCCGCGAGTAATTTTGGAATCAGCCGCGTTTTGATCGAGCCCGCTTCCCGCGGCGGCACGACATAGCGCACGATCGCATCGATCCAGGTCACTTCATCCACCCGGAAAAAAACGCGCGGGTGCGCCCGCACTTCCAGTTCGTTCACCGGCGTTTTTCTGAGCAAATCGCGATAGACGCTCACTCGTTCCTCCATTTCCTCGCCCAGCTCCTCCCCGACGATGCGCTCCATCGTTTTGGCGACGAACTGCAAATCGCTTTGGTAAGCGATCTGGAATTTTATCTCGTTCCAGATGTAGGGAAACAGCGGCCAGGAATAATTGTAGATGATCGAGTCGAGCACTTTCTCGTTCGGGAACCGGATCACGCGTCCGCTCGGATGGTCGGTGGACAAATACTGGCCGCCGAATTCCCACAGCGTCGTGTCCAGATAGCCGACGTCGATCACATCGCCGGTGGCGTCGCCGATTTTGATCCGGTCGCCGACCCGATAAGGCTGCCGCACCAAAATGAAAATCCAGGCGATGAAACTTTTCATCGGCGTCTGCACCGCCAGGCCGACGATGATCGATCCGACGCCGAGCGCAGTGAGCGCGGCGTACCAGTTCACAAAAATTACCGAGATAGCGATGATCGCGATCAAGATTCCGACGATCAGATGCTGAATGCGTTTGAGAGTGAAGCGAGTGACTGCGTCCTCGATTCGTCCGAGCGCATAAACGCGGACAGCTTTCGCTGTCCCCAGCACCACGACGATGAGCACGGCGCCGCGGAGAAGACGGCGGCTGAGATCGACCTCCGATTGAAGCAGCGGGATCAGTCTTGAACCAATGAGATAATAAAGAACCGCACATCCGGCCAGGACCAGGGCGTGGGTGACAAACCAAAATTTGTTTTTCGTTTCGGCGATGATTTTCTCGGCCGCCTTGGTGTCGCCCGCGCGTGCGAGTTCCTGGCGCACTTCGGGTTTCTCGGAAAGTTCTTCGGCGGTTTCAGGCATACCTTTGAATCGAAACAGTTACGCCGATTGAGCGGCACTCCTTTACCCGAAGCGTTTCCTTCATGCTGTCTTCACCCAGCAGCGCAGCACTTCCGCGACGCTCCACGCTTGCGCAATGCAACCGCCGGCAGTGTGCGGTTCGCGCGCATCGAAGACCTCGCTGATCGTGCCGATTCCGTTTTCATCCATGCTTTCAGGAAAACGGCTGATGAATTGCCGCGCGGTCGATTTTTCCTCCGGATGCACTTTCAACCACGCATCGATGAACGGCCCGATCAGCCAGGCCCAGACTGTGCCCTGATGATAGGCG
Organism: Chthoniobacterales bacterium; assembly: GCA_036494865.1. Lineage (GTDB taxonomy): Bacteria > Verrucomicrobiota > Verrucomicrobiia > Chthoniobacterales > UBA10450 > AV80. Next base: position 5,283 of record DASXNS010000072.1, read on the forward strand.
CCATCGCGGGAGCGGAGATCGCCGCCGTAGATCGGCTTGTAATCGGGATGGTTCGGCGATAGCGAACGAAGCCCGACCGGCGTGAGCAATTCGCGCTCCGCCACATCGACGACTGGTTTCCAGCGCGCTTCATTCAGGACCGGATGTTCGAGCGAAATGGCAAAAAGCTGGTTAGGCCGGCAAGCCGGATCGCTGGACGCGCCGCCCTCCACATCCACCACATCATAAAGATATCCGCCTTCTGCAAACCAGAACCGGTCGTTGAATGACTCGCGCGCGCGGGCCGCATGGTCCGCATATTTTTGCGCGCCGTCCGCGTGTCCCAATTCATCCATCCAGTTCTCAAGGAGCTTGAGCGCATTAAACCAAAGCGCATTGATCTCGACGGCTTTGCCTCGGCGCGGCGTCACGACCCAGTCGCCCATCTTCGCGTCCATCCAGGTGAGTTGGTAACCTTCCTGTCCCTGCACGAGTAGCCCGTCGCGCGGATCGACGTGGATATTGAATCTCGTCCCGCGCAGATGATGCTCCGCGATATCGATCAGGATCGGCAACAAGAGGCGCAAAGTGATCCGGTCCTCTGATTTTTTCAGGTAACGTCCGAGCGCGTGAAAAAACCAAAGCGTCGCGTCGGCTGTGTGATAGAGCCCTTCCTTCTGCCGATCCGGAAACATATTTGGGATCAATCCATCGTGAACATAATGGGCGAAGGTCCGCAGGATGTAGCCCGCCTCGAGACATCGGCCCGTGATGAGCGTCAATCCTTCCAGACTGATCATCGTATCGCGGCCCCAATCGGTGAACCAATGATAGCCGGCGATGACAGTGCGAACTTCGTCGCCGGCAGCGTGCGCCCGCGCCGCTTCTTCAGCCCGGCCGGCGGGCGTGATGACGAATTGGTCGCTCGC
>DASXNS010000073.1:0-2365 GCA_036494865.1 Chthoniobacterales bacterium
TTTGAAGTTCGTGATCGCGAGACGCGATCACCGGCGGGCGAGACGCCCACCCTACCCGAGATTTATTCTCCGCAACGCGAGATAGACGACGAAGGCAATCGCGAAGCCAACGAACCACGCATAATCATAGAGCGCGATGAAAAAACGCGGCGTGCCCGCGGCCTCGAGAAATTTCACCTTCACGAGAAAGCCGGGCAGGTTCGGAAGGATGGCGACGAGCAGCGATATCATCGCGGCAATATTTATCCCGTTGGTGAAGCGGTAACGGCCGTTGGAGCGGTAGAGATCTTCGAGGTCAAGTTGGCGACGGCGCCAGACGAAATAATCCGCGATCATAATTCCACCGATGGGTCCGAGGAGCGCGCTGTAACCGACCAGCCAGGTGAAGATGTAACCGGACGGGTCGGCTACTAATTTCCACGGCATGATCGCGATTCCGATAAGGCCGGTGATCAAACCACCGAGACGAAACGAAATGCGATGCGGCGCGAGATGGGAAAAATCATTCGCCGGGCTGACGACATTGGCGGCGATGTTAGTTGCGAGCGTTGCGATGCAAAGCGCCAGCATCGCCACGACCAGAACCACCGGATTTTTAAATCGGGTTAAAACATCGACCGGGTCCCAGATCGTCTGTCCGTAAATAATCGTGGTGGCGGAGGTGACGGCGACGCCGATGAAAGCGTAGAGGGCCATCGTGATTGGAAGGCCGAGCGCCTGCCCGATAATCTGATCGCGTTGCGAGCGCGCGTAACGCGAGAAATCGGGAATATTAAGTGAGAGCGTCGCCCAGAATCCGATCATGCCGGTAAGCGCGGGGACGAAAAAAGAAAAGAATTGTCCGCTCTTGGGGTGGCCGGGATCAAAAGCCGAGGGCTGCGAAAGAATCGGGCCGAAGCCGCCGGCGTTGCGATAGGCCCAGGCGAGCAGGAGCAATCCGAGCGCGATCAGCAACGGCGCCTTGATGTTCAAAAGAATGCGGATCGAATCGATTCCTTTGTAAACGACGAACATGTTGATGCTCCAAAAAAACAAGAAGCAAAGAAACTGGGGGAACGTGATACCAAACGCGTTCGCTCCGGCCGCGGTGCCGATCGATGGAAAAAAAACGGCGAGAATTTTGTAAATCGCGTTGCCGCCGATCCAGGTTTGAATCCCAAACCAGCCACAGGCCACGAACGCGCGCATTAGCGCGGGAACATTCGCGCCGCGCGTGCCGAAGGACGCGCGGCAGAAAACCGGAAATGGAATTCCGTAACGCGTGCCGGCGTGAGCGTTCAAAATCATCGGAATGACGACGATGAGGTTGCCGAGAAAAATGGTCGTGATGGCTTGCCACCAATTCATTCCCCCGCCGATGAGGGACGACGCGAGCATGTAAGTCGGGATGCAAGCCGACATCGAAATCCAAAGCGCCGCATAACTCGCCACGCCCCAGGTGCGGCGCTCCTCTGGCACCGGCGCCAGGTCGGCGTTGTAGAGGCGGCTTTCCTGTTTTCCGGCCATCACATCGGCATCAGGAGCGAGAGAAGTGGACAAGGTGAAGTAGGAAAGCTCGGCCGATTCGAAGGAGAAACGCCGGGCAGTTGTCGGACATTAATGATTCGGTTCCCGCTTGAGAAATTTCCCCCGGCCGATCGTCCCGATAAATTTCCCGTCGCGTACCGCCACTTCGCCGCGCACGGTCACGACACTCGGCCGGCCGCCGATTTCCCAGCCTTCAAACGCGCTGTAATCCACATTCATCATCTGCGTTTTCGCTGAGATCGTGCCGCGATAATTCGGATCGTAAACGACAAGATCGGCATCGGCGCCAATTTGGATCGCGCCTTTACGCGGAAACAGACCAAAGATCTTCGCTGCGTTCGTGCTCGCCACATTCACGAACGTGTGCAAATCGAGCCGGCCGGTTTTGACTCCGTGGGTGAAGAGAAGATTTACGCGGTCTTCGAGCGATGGAATGCCGTTCGGGATTTTTGTGAAATCATCCCGACCCATCGGCTTCTGCGTTTTGAAATCGAAGGGCGCGTGATCGGTCGCGACCGTATTGACAAGGCCGCATCGCAAACCGTTCCATAAAATCTCCTGGTTCCGTTTGTCGCGGAGCGGAGGCGACATGACGAACTTCGCGCCTTCGAAATCCGGACGCTCAGCGTCGGTTTTATCGAGCACCAAATATTGAATCAGCGTTTCGATCCAGACATTCACGCCGCGATAACGTGCCGCGATCGCTTCGCGCAGCGCTTCGTCGCAGCTCAGGTGAACGATGTAAACATGCGCGCTGGTCAGCTCCGCAAACGTCATCAAATGATGGACGCCCTCCGCTTCCACTCGCGGCGGCCGGCTCTCGTGATGTTGTTCCGGA
>DASXNS010000074.1:0-2451 GCA_036494865.1 Chthoniobacterales bacterium
GCCGTCAGGTCGCCTCTTCCCGTTGTCGTTCGTCGCGTGCCTCTACGTCGCACCGAGAATATGTTTGATCCCGCGAATCGGGATGACGACCCAACTGGGGCGATTGTTCAATTCGTAGCCGACTTCGTAAACGGCTTTATCGAGCAGATAGGCCTGGAGCAGGATCTGGAGCTCGGCTTCGCGGCCCGGGATGAACACCGCGCCTGTCGTCGTCTTGAGGTAACTCTGCAAAAAAACGCTGCTCATATGCCGATACCAGAGATCGGCCCAGCGCTCCAGAAACGGAATGTCCTCCGGCCGCATCGCAGGCTGCCAGAGGGCACTGTAAGCAGCGTATTGAAAAGAACGCATCATGCCGGCGACATCACGCAAGGCGGAACGCTTCAGCTTGCGTTCGCTCAACGCGCGGGCGGGCTCGCCTTCGAAGTCGAGGATGACAAAATCTTTTCCGGTATAGAGAGCCTGGCCGAGATGATAATCGCCGTGAATTCGGATCTTCGACGCGCCGGAACGCTGATCGAGAATGCGCTGTTCGTGCGCGAGAATTTTCTGCTCGGCGGCAAGCACTTCGCTGGCTTCGGCGCGAAATGCTTCCGGCAAATCGGGAAGTTTCTTTTGGAGCAATGCAAATGCGCGCCGCAATGATGCCCGCATGTTTTGATAAACGGAACGCTGCGAAAGGGCGTTGAATGGCTCGGGCGCAAAGGCGCGATCGTCGGGATCGGAAGCGAGCGCGAGATGGAGCTCGCCGGTCCGTTTCGCGAGTAGCTTTGCTTTTTGGGGATAGATGCCGCCGATCAATTCCTCCAGGAGCGGCCCCTTCGGGGTGTGCTCGATTTGCAAATCCGCTTTGCGTCCGAGCACGCGTTCGTAGTAACGGCCCACCGAATCGAGAGTGAGCGCCCAGGCATCGCCTTCATTGGCGACGGCAGCCTGCAGGAGACAGACCACGGTAGGCTCCGATTTTCCACGGCGATATTCGATCGCGCCCGCGAACGCCGGCACGTGCGGGAAGCCGCGCCGCTCGCTCAGGAAACGCGTGATCTCGACATCCGGATTCACGCCGTCCTCGAGTTTGCGATAAAGCTTCAGGAAAAATTTATTTTCAAACAACATCGACGAGTTGCTTTGCTCCGCGGCCAGGACCTGCGACGGCGGAATTTTCTCATCAAGCGGCAGCGGGCTGCCGGGAACACCAAGGAGATCGCCGGTCTTGCCCTTCAAACTCTGGCCTTGAGTGATGACGCCGAAAAGTTGTTCGCGAAAAGCCGCATCCCAAATCGCATCGTAAAGAATCGTTTCTTCCGCGCCGGCAAAGCGCGCGATCACCGCTGCGGGCGCGGCTTGTGCGATCGCGTGCGCCGGTTCACCGATCGCGATCTGCACCGGTAGCGCGTAGCTCTGCGGCGCGCCGTCGGTGTAAGTGACTTCGAGGAACCAAAAAACTCCCCCACCCTCGCCCGGCATCGGCACCTGCTCCGCGATCCGCAGCTCGCGGATGGTGCGCGCTTTCGCGCCGAACCAGCGGCAATGCGAAATAAATTCCGGCAAGACTTCGCGCTCAAAATGCGAGCGCTCGCCATCCGCGAGCAGTGTCTGCAAATTCGGCGCGGCCTCGAGCGTGGGCACGACCCGTTCCTGCGACGCGCGCGCGGCGGCGGGCTGCGGCCGAAGGACAAACCAATAGTGTGCGTGCGGCCCGAGTGTGATCGGATAAGGCGATTCCTTGATCGCGGGAAAATAATTTTGGCTGAACACCTCCATCAGACTGCAACCAGCGAAGCGGGAGAGATCGATCTCGGCCGGCTGGGAGAAACGAGAGAGATTGACGACGACGAGAATGGTCTCCTCTCCGTGCCGTCGCAAAAACGCGAGGACCTTGGGATTATCAGGATAAAGAAACTCCAGGGTGCCGCGCGAGAATGCCTTGAAATTCTTTCGCATCGCGATCACCCGCCGCATCCACCAGAGCAGCGACGACAAATTCTTCTGCTGATTCTCGACGTTGACCGCTTCGTAGTGATACTCAGGGTCGATCGTGATCGGCAGATAAAGCTGCTGTGGGTTCGACTTGGAAAAACCGGCGTTGCGATCGGGGCTCCATTGCATCGGGGTGCGGACGCCGTTGCGATCGCCGAGATAAAAATTATCGCCCATCCCGATTTCGTCGCCGTAATAGAGGACCGGCGTGCCGGGCATGGAGAAAAGAAGAATATTGAGCAGCTCGATTTTGCGGCGGTTGTTCGCGAGCAGCGGCGCGAGACGGCGTCGAATGCCGAGATTGATCCGGGCGAGCGGATCGTTCGCGTAAACCCGATACATGTAATCGCGCTCTTCGTCGGTCACCATCTCGAGGGTGAGTTCGTCGTGATTGCGGAGAAACATCGCCCACTGGCAGTTGTCGGGAATCGCCGGCGTCTGATCGAGGATGTCGATGATCGGGAAGCGATC
>DASXNS010000075.1:0-6987 GCA_036494865.1 Chthoniobacterales bacterium
CAATTACAAAACAAGTCCGGTGCGACATCAGGTGTTCGAGTGCTTCCTGGATCAGCCGCTCCGTCGCCGTGTCCACGCTCGCGGTCGCTTCATCCAGAATCAAAATCGGCGGATCTTTCAAAAGCGCCCGCGCGATCGAGAGCCGTTGCTTTTCACCGACGCTTAATTTCACTCCGCGCTCGCCCACGATGCTGCTCAGCCCGTTGGGCAATCGATCGATGAAGGCTCGCGCATTGGCCGCTTCTGCTGCCGCCAACAACTCGGCGTCGGTCGCCGTCGGTTTACCCATCAACAGATTTTCCCGAATCGTTCCGTTGAACAAAAAACTTTCCTGCGTCACCATCCCGATCACTTCGCGCAGCGCGCGCACGCCATAGCTTTGGATCGGCTTTCCATCGATCTGGATTTCGCCCGACGTGAGCTCGTAAAATCGCGCGAGCAAATTTACCAGGGTCGATTTGCCCGCGCCGGTCGTTCCCACCAGCGCAATCGTCTCGCCTGGGCGCGCGTGGAGAGAAACATGCCGCAGCGCCGGCAAACCCTCCGCGTAACTGAAACTCACGTCGTCGAAACGAATGTCGCCCGCGATTCTCGGCGGCATCGCCGGTTCATCGAGGCCAGGCTCCGTCGGTTCGTCCAGAATTTCGAAAACACGTTCACCGGCCGCGCGGCCAGCCTGGACTAGCTGATTAAGTTGATGCAAACGTGTGACTGGCTCGTAGAGAAAACGGGTCAGAGTGATGAACGCGACCAGTTCGCCGATTTGCATTTCTCCAGCCAGAACAGCGGCCCCGCCGAAACCGATCGCGAGGACGAGACCGAGCGAATTCAGAAAATCCATCGACGGGCTGTAGAGCGCCCACGCTCGCATGATGCGAAGAGTGGCGAGACGCAGCGCGTCACTCGCGCGATTGAAACGCGCGTGTTCCTGTTCTTCGCGCACGAACGATTTAATCTGGCGAATTCCCGCGAGATCATCGAGCAGGAGTGCATTGAGCGCGGAAGCGGCGCGACGCTGTGGACGATAACGGCTCGGACCGGTCAGGGTATAAGCGAGCGCGCCCGCCGCGAGAAGCGGCACTGGCGCCAGTGCGCACCAGGCCAGCCGGCCGTTCAAATAAAACAAGGTGCCGGTCACAATCGCCACTTGCAGCACCGCGACGACGCCTTGTTCAATCCCATCGATCAGCACTCGCTCGACCGCGTTCACGTCTTCAACCACCCGCGTGATCAGATCGCCCGTCGCGCGATTATCAAACCAGCGCAACGGCAGCAGCTCGATGTGTTGAAAAAGATCGCTCCGCAGATCGAAAATCACTTTTTGCTCGAAGCTGTTGTTAAGAAGAATGCGCAGGCCGTCGAGCAAGTCTTGAAGAAAGAAGGCGAGCAGCGCGATCCCGACGGCGGGCAGGAGCAGATTCGGCCGATGTCCGGCGATCACATCGTCGATGATAAATTTCGTGACCGCCGGGAAGACGATGATCATCAGCGTGCTGAGAACGGCGCACGCGAGCGTCCCCGCGGCCATCCACGGATAACGCCTCAAGTAGGAAAAAACGCGCCAGACGGTTCTCATCTTTCGAAGGTCACATTATAACGATACGCGCTTCAGCGCATGTCCTCGCCCGTTCGCTGCTGAATTGGGTGAATTTTTCTCGCGAGCGTGACTTCGGAATCGCATGATTCCGCCCGGCACAAAAAACAGACGATCGATGAGCCAGGATAATAAACAGGGCGATTGTATTCACATCGAGCAGCTCGAAGTCTTCGCGCATATCGGCGTGCCCGACGAAGAGCGCAGCACAGCGCAGCGCCTGACCTTCAACATTACCGTTTGGCCGGCGCGCGATTTCGCGGAGTTGCACGATGAAATTGCGCGAACAGTCAATTACGCTGCCGTCTGTACGGAAGCGAAGAAGTTTGTCCAGGCTCGTTCGGATCGGTTAATCGAAACATGCGCCAATGCGCTCGCGCTGCATTTGCTGGAAGTTTTTGAAATCCAGAAAATCGCGATCGAACTTCGCAAATTTATTTTGCGCGACGTCGAATTCGTTTCCGTAACGGTTGGGCGAGAGCGCTTGTCTAAGTAAGCGAATGCGAAAAGGGAGATTTGAAAAGGCGGTGGACAATGCGGCGCAACGCTACAGCGAATCCGTCTCGATCGACTGGATCCTTTACCATTACGATATTCGCGGCTCGCTCGCGCACGCTAGCGCGCTCGCGGCAGCTGGCATTCTCACGCGCGACGAGCGCGAACAAATCGAAACGGGCCTGCGGAGCATCGAAGCCGATATCGACGTCGGCAAGTTTCATTGGGACGAATCGCTCGAAGATGTCCACATGAATATCGAGACGGCGCTAACGGAACGCATCGGTGCCGCGGGCGGAAAACTGCATACCGCGCGGAGTCGCAACGATCAGATCGCGCTCGATCTCCGTTTGTATGTGAAAGCTGAGGCCGCGGAAGTGCGATCGGGTCTGCGTGGGCTCCAGAATGAGCTGCTGAACTTAGCGGAACGAAATCAGGAAACGCTCATGCCTGGTTACACCCACCTGCAGCGGGCGCAGGCGATTTCCTTCGCGCATTATTTGCTGGCTCACATCGAAGCTCTCGCGCGGGATGATGACCGGGTGGCTGATTGCTTAAAGCGCGCCGATGCTTTGCCTCTTGGCGCTGGTGCTCTGGCCGGATCGACCATTGTCTTGGATCGCGAGCTTATCGCGCGGGAACTCGGCTTTTCGAAATTGAGCCAAAACAGCGTTGATGCGGTCAGCGATCGCGACTTCGTCTGCGAATTTCTCTTCGGGCTTGCGATGATCGGAATGCATTTGTCGCGATTGAGCGAGGATTTGATTTTGTGGAGCACGACCGAATTTGGATTCATCACTTTTAGTGACGCCTTCTCGACCGGTTCGAGTTTGATGCCGCAAAAGAAAAATCCGGACATGGCGGAGCTAACGCGGGCCAAAGCCGGCGGTCTCTACGGAAATCTTTTCGCCCTTCTCACAACCCTGAAAGGATTGCCGATGTCCTACAATCGCGATCTCCAGGAAGACAAGCGGCCGCTCTTCGATTCTGTCGATACGGTTAAGCAGGCCCTCGAGATTTTTGCCGCGATGTTGCCCCAACTGTCGATTAATTCCGTGCGAATGGAAACAGCGGCGCGCGATCCCAGTATGGTCGCTACCGACCTCGCGGAATATCTGGTGAAAAAAGGAATGCCGTTTCGCGAGGCGCACGAACTCATCGGAAAACTCGTTTCGCGCGCGGCCGATGCGGGTGTTCCACTCGACCAGGTTCCGACCGCCGACCTGCAAAAAATTTCGCCGCTGCTCGAAAAAGATGTTGCCAATATTTTCGATCTGCGCCATTCGCTGGCGAAGCGGACCGGAGTCGGCGCACCCGCTCACGAAAACGTCGCGGGGCAAATCGCGCGGTGGCGAAAACGATAGCCCGCTCCTAATCTTCCGGCGTGCAGAGCCACGACCGGGTTCCAGAAAGTGACGAATGGGAAACGATTTCGCGCGAAATTCATTTTCAGAATGACCATCTCGAAGTGGCGACTGAAGAGATTCGCACGCCAGCACGGGCGAAGTCGCGCGAATGGACGGTCGTGCATCGAAAAAGAGCGGTGGTGATTGCGCCGATGACGGCCGAGGGAGAAATCATTCTGATCCGGCAGGAGCGGATTCCGATTCGCGCCGCGATATGGGAAGTGCCGGCTGGGCAAATCGACGACGTAAATGAATCGGATCTCGGCGCGATCGAAGGTGTGGCGTTGCGCGAGCTCCGCGAAGAAACTGGCTTCGAGCTGGCGGCCGGCGGCGAATTGATTCCGCTCGGTTACTTTTATTCTTCGCCGGGATTTACGGACGAACGCGGATATTTTTTTCTGGCGCGACCGGTGCGTCCGAATGAGGAAGGTCACGCGCACCACGAATCGGAATCGATTCTCGATTGCCAGGCGTTCAGCGCCGAGGAATTGCGGCGGATGATCGATCAAAACGAAATCCGTGATGCAAATACGCTCGGCATTTGCGCGCGTCTGGCTGCACGCGGTCTTCTCTCCCTTGCTCGGGATCAAGCATGACTCTGCGGGACCTTTTCAAATTTCGCGAGCTGCCGGAAAGCGAAACGTCCAAGCCGTTCCTCGAACATCTCGAGGACTTGCGTTGGACGATCGTGAAAATGGCGATCACTCTGCTCATTGCGATGGTGATCTGCTTCGCGTTTCGCTCGTCGCTCGTTCAGATCATGCAGCGGCCGCTGCGGGAAATCGATCCGAAGATCGGCGCCTTGCGCGCGCTCGGGATCACCGATTCGATTACCATCTCTTTCCGCCTCGCATTTTATGCGGGCATCGTTTTGTCTTTCCCGCTCCTGCTTTTTTTCCTGGCCGAATTCGTATTGCCCGCGCTAACCGCACTCGAGAAACGGTTCGTTCTGCCAGCGATTCTCGTCAGCTTCGGTCTTTTTCTCACCGGCGTTCTTGCCTGCTATTACTGGCTCCTTCCGAAGACGATTCTTTTCTTTTTTCACGACACGGAATCGCTCGGCTGGCTTCCGGCTTGGACGGTGCAGGAATATTATTCGTTCGTGACCCGGTTCACCATCGGGTTCGGCCTCGCTTTCGAACTGCCGGTCGTAGTCCTCGCCCTGGTTCGCTTCGGATTGGTGACCTATCAATTGATGGCGCGGACACGGCCTTACGCGATCGTGCTGATTTTTATTCTCGCCACGATCATCACGCCGACGCCGGACATCCTGACTTTGATCGCGATGAGTCTGCCGATGTGTTTGCTTTACGAAAGCTGCATTTGGATCGCATGGTTCATGCAACGAAAAGCGGAGAAGAGAGCGAAGAGCTAATAGGTGAGCGCGGCGGGCTATCATTTCTTTTTCGCGACCATCGCTTTCATCCTGGGCGCTGTGGTCGGCTCATTCCTGAACGTCTGCATTTATCGCCTGCCGCTCAATCTCTCGGTAAACGAGCCGCGCCGCTCGTTTTGTCCCGCCTGCAAAAGACCGATCCCGTGGTATCAAAATATCCCGCTCCTCAGCTGGATTTTTCTTCGAGGGCGTTGCGCGAATTGTGGCAGCCGGATTGCTTTTCGCTATTTCGCGGTGGAATTGGTCACCGCTCTTTTGTTTCTCCTCATCTGGCTGCGCTATCCGTGGCCGATCGCGGTTGCTTACTGGATTTTCGTTTCCCTGCTCATCGTCGGGACGTTCATTGATTTCGAACACTTCATCATTCCGGACGAAATAACCCTCGGCGGAACCGCAGCGGGCCTTGCGGCCAGTTTCCTTTTGCCCGAACTGATGGCAAACCGGAGCCGATGGACCGCATTGTTGACCTCTGCGCTTTCGGCGTTGCTGGGCTATGCCCTTCTCTGGCTCGTTCTTGAAGCGGGGAAAAAAGTGTTCGGGAAAAAGAAGATCGAGCTCGATGCGCCCACCGTGTTCTCCTGGACCCGAAAGGCCGATGATGCCGATTTCGTCGTTGGTGAAGAGCGCAGCTTGTGGAGCGATTATTTTTCGCGCGAAAGCGATCTGCTCGTTTTGCATTGTGATGAAGCGAGCATCGACGCGCGTGATCTCGGGAAAACCATCCTGCGTTTTCACTACGATCGCGTCGCGCTCGATGGAGAGGAAATTCCCCTCGATACGCTGGATCGGATTTCCGGCATCGTGTGTGAGCTGCAAATTCCGCGCGAAGCGATGGGACGCGGTGACCTGAAATTTCTCGCGGCCATCGGCGCGTTTCTCGGCTGGCGCGCCGTTCTTTTCAGCGTGTTCGCCGGATCGTTGCTGGGATCGGTCGTGGGCGGCGCTACCCTCCTGCTGGGGAAACGCGTTTGGTCGGCCAAGCTGCCGTTCGGGCCGTATCTTGCCTGCGGTGGATTGATCTGGATGTTTTTCGGCGAATCACTCTTGCACTGGTATCTCCACCTGCTTAATCGCTAGCGATCGTTTCGACCGCGCTGTTCGCGCAATAAGTTTCGTGCATCGCATTGTTCATCTCGACCAGCCGTTCCTGAATCATCTCCAGATATTCGTGCAAACCGAATTTGAAAATGTCGCCGATGGTGACGTAATCGAGCTCCGAACGGAGTCGTCCCGATAATCGTTCCGCTTCGTTCGCATACTTCGTTTCAGTCGATCCCGAGATGTGATGGAGAGCGGCATCGAGGCAATCCACGCTGAAGCGGATCGAACGCGGGAACGCGGAATGGGTGATGATGAATTCCGCCACTCGCCAAGGCGCGACCTGGCCGACGTAGATTTTGCGATATGCTTCGAGCGCGCTGCACGATTTCAGGACCGACATCCACTGGATCGTGTCGACATTGCCGCCCACTTTTTCTCCGGAGGGCAAAAGGATGTGATATTTCACGTCGAGGATCCGCGAGGTGCAGTCGGCGCGCTCCAGCAATTTACCGATGCGAATGAAATCCCAGCCTTCGCCATGCGTCATCGTTGCATCGGTGATGCCTTGGAAAAGATGCGAGCCGGTGATGATGCGTTTGAAGAATTCGTACGGACTCGACTGGACTAATTTCTTGGCCGAATCGCTTTTGACGAAAAGATAAAGCCGATTGATTTGCTCCCACATCTCGCTCGAGATTTGTTCGCGAGTGGTGCGGGCATTCTCGCGCGCAAGGGTCAGGCAGGAAAAGATCGAGTTCGGATTTTTTCTCTGCAGACTGACGAAGTCGATGACCGCTTTGCCGCCGGGAGTCTCGTAAAGGGAAGCGAAAAGCTCGTTCTCCTCGAGCGAACTGATGATCGGGTCCCATTGCTGTTTCGGATCGCCTTCGCCTTGATTCGTTAGGTCGAGCAGCAATTGCAGATTCACGTCGGCGATGCGCGCGTTGTTCTCGGCTCGCTCGATGTAGCGGCTCATCCAATACAAAGAATCGGCGACGCGGCTGAGCATTACGTGGTTGCGTTGCCGTCCAATTCTTTCTCGAGGATCCAGGTAT
>DASXNS010000076.1:0-1877 GCA_036494865.1 Chthoniobacterales bacterium
GAGCCACGGGTAAACGTTCGCGGGATAATCATCGAGATAGCAGACAACCTCGTCGCCCCCGTTCCAGTCGAGGCCGTTCGCGACAATGTTGAGACCACTCGAAGTCGGCCCCGTAAATGCGATCTCTTGCGACTCCGCGCCGAGGAATTGCGCGACCCGCTCGCGCGTCTCCTCGATCGAAACAAGCTCCTCCTCGTACTGTCGCGCGTCGCACGAGGCGCGCTCGATCGAGCGCCGCATTGCGTCGGCTACCCGGCGCGGCAAAGGCGCGTCGGAGGCGTGGGCGCAATAAATATTCCGGCGGCAAATCGGAAATTCCGCGAGGCGAGTGTTCTCGTCACCGGTGAGTGCGTCCAGCCTGGTCATGCAAAACGCGCTAGGCTTTGCGTGTGCGCTCACCCTGCTCGATCAGCTTCCAAAATTCGCGCGTCTTGCCGAGCTGGTCGTCTTCCGCCATCGGCAGTTTGCTTCGGAAAAGGAAATCGCGAAACGTGTTCTTGTGCAGAACGCGGTGGACGGTGATTCCTTCCGCGCGCTTCTCGAAATAAATCCGATAATCCTTCGCGCGGTAGCGATGGAGTTTTTTTCCTTCCCGTTGAATCACGCCGAAGCGGCTGGTATTGAGATTGTCCAGGTCCTCTGGCAGGATTTGGAATTCCGCCAGCAAATCGAGCTGCAATTTTTTTGGCAGCGCCGACATCTCCGCGGCGCTCAGCTCATTGAAGATGATTTGGAACATCGCTGCTCACACATACACGCGGCGCACCCGGCTGCCAATGCGGGTGACGATTTCCCACGAAATCGTGTCGGCACGCTCTGCCAGTTCGGTCGCGGAAATTTCTTCATCGCCCTCGCGGCCCATCAGCACCGCCTCATCGCCGACGGCGGCATCCGCGATGTGCGAAACATCGATCATCATCAAGTCCATGGTGACTCGTCCAAGCAAGGAGCAGCGCTGGTCCCGAACCAGGAGCGCGGTACCGCGATTCGAAAGATGCCGCGGATAACCGTCGGCGTAACCGGCCGACACGGTCGCGACACGCATCGGCCCTGGCGTGATAAAAGTGCGGCCGTAGCTAATTCCGTGACCAGCCGGCATGTCGCGAATCAGCGCGATCCGCGTCTTCCAAGTCATCACCGGTCGCAGCAGTTTTTGGAAATCCGGAAGCGGCGAAATCCCGTAGAGCATCAATCCGGCGCGCACGATATCGAACGGCAGATCGGCAAATGCGAGCACACCCGCGCTCGGTAATGCGTGCACCTTGTAGTCGCCCGGAAATTCGGCGCGTAATTTTCTGATGAGATCGGCGAAGTGCGAAAGTTCCGTTCGCGTAAACGCGGCATCTTCATTCGAAACGGGAAGATGAGTCGAGATGCTGTGAATCCTGATCTTTGGGAGCGCAACGATTTTGCGAAAAAGCGCGCCGGCTTCCGCTTCAGGAATTCCCATCCGGCCCATTCCGGTGTCGATCACGAAATTGATCGCAACCAAACCGTTTCGCGCGACGCGATCAAATTCCTGCGCTTCTTCCAGGGTGGAAATCGAAGGAATAAATTTTTGCTCAGCGATCGCGGCGCGTTCGTCAGGCAGGGATGGTCCGAGAATAATTATCGGATGCCCCACTTCTTTTTGTAGCGTTGTCGCTTCTTCCAGGTTAGCGACGCCGAAAAGCTGGGCATCGTTCCCGAGCGCTTTTGCGACATCGACCATTCCATGTCCGTAAGCGTTGGCTTTGACGATCGCGAGAAGTTGCACGCCTGCGCCGATTTTCTCGCGCACGACTGCCGCATTATGATGCAAAGCAGCACGATCGATTTCGGCCCAGCATCGGTGGGATTTCGTCATCTTGTTGAAGCTAGTTTCGGCACGGTAATAT
>DASXNS010000077.1:0-3899 GCA_036494865.1 Chthoniobacterales bacterium
CCATCCGCCGCTCGCGTTGTTTGAAAAACGAGCGAAGCGCCGGCAAGTAATCCTCTCCGGTGCGAAGCGAAATCGCGTCGATGTTGTTGCGACGCAGAAGGCGATTCAGTTCGGTGCCACTCGCTTCCGCCAGCGCGGTGAAGCGATTTCGCGTGTTGCGGTCGGAAGTGTTGATTTCGATCTGCTCCCCGGTCTCCGCGTCTTCCAAGGTAATGATGCCAATGTTCGGCAGCAATTTCTCGCGCTGATCCTGAATGTGGATGGCGATGAAATCGTGCCGTCGTCCGCTCACCGAAAGTTCGCGCGAAAAATCGCCGGTCTGAAAATCTGAGATGAAAAAAACCACCGCGCGCCGCGTCACCACCTTATTGAGATAATCCAGGGCAAGGGCGGGCGCGGTGCCGCGGCCAGCCGGTTCGAAAAATAAAATCTCACGAATGATGCGGAGTGTGTGCGACCGCCCTTTTTTTGGCGGAATGAAAAGCTCGACGCGATCGCTGAAGAGAAGGAGGCCGACTTTGTCGTTGTTGCGAATAGCGCTGAAGGCGAGCAAACACGCGACCTCCGCTGCCAGTTCCCGCTTCGATTGCGAGACGCTGCCAAAATTACCGGAGGCGCTCACGTCCACTACGAGAAGAACCGTCAGCTCTCGCTCCTCCGTAAATTTTTTCACGAACGCGGTGCCGAGCCGCGCGGTCACGTTCCAATCAATCGCGCGAATTTCATCGCCCGGCTGATATTCGCGCACGTCTTCGAAGTTCATTCCGCGCCCCTTGAAGACGCTGTGGTAATCTCCGGCAAAGGCGCTTTGCACCAGTCCCTTGGTTTTAATTTCGAGGGTGCGGATCTGGCGAAGAATTTCCGCGGGCGTCTGGCGTTGCTCTTCCATCACGGCACTGGCAATCCGGCAAAGATCCTATTCACGATCGTTTCGCTCGAAATCGTTTCCGCTTCGGCTTCGTAACTGACGATGATGCGATGCCGCAAAACGTCCGCGCCGATGCTCTTGATATCTTGTGGCGTGACGTAGCCGCGGCCGTTCAGGAACGCGTGAGCGCGCGCCGCCAGGGCAAGATAAATCGTGGCGCGCGGCGACGCTCCATAACGAATCAAGCCTTCCAAATTCAAATTGTAGGAGGCCGGTTCCCGCGTAGCCCAGACGACGTCCACGATGTAATCTTTTACCCGATCATCGATGTAAATTTCGTTCACGACTGAGCGGGCGGCGATGATCTGCTGCGGATCGACCACCGGCGTTACGTTCAAATTCGGAGCGGAAGTCGCCATCAAATCGAGGATTTGGCGCTCCTCGGATTTTTGCGGATAGCCGATGTGCAATTTCAACATGAAGCGATCGAGTTGCGCTTCCGGTAGTTGATAAGTGCCTTCCTGTTCGAGCGGGTTCTGCGTCGCGAGAACAAGAAACGGATCGGAAAGAGGATAGGTCGTTTCGCCGATCGTCACCTGCCGCTCCTGCATCGCTTCGAGAAGCGCGCTCTGGACCTTCGCCGGCGCGCGATTGATTTCGTCCGCCAGAATTAAATTTGAAAAAAGCGGGCCGAGTTTAGTCGTGAACTCGCCGGTGCGCGGATTGTAAATAAGAGTGCCGATCAGATCCGCCGGGAGCAGATCGGGAGTGAATTGCAAACGCTGGAAGCCGGTCTGGATGCAGGCCGCCATCGTTTTGACCGTCAGCGTTTTGGCCAGACCCGGCACGCCCTCGAGCAGAATGTGACCGTTTGCGAGCAAACCGAGCAGCAGCCGATCCACCAAATATTTCTGGCCGATGACGACATGACCGATTTGTTCGCGCAGCGGCGGAATCCAGCGTCCCAGTTCCTGCACCTGCTGCGTGATTTCCTGCGTCGATTTCATAAGAAAACTCAGACAGGCGAGATGGGAGAATGTTCGATCTAACTTCGTCTCACTCGCTCTCGCTCCGCGCGCGACAGCTGATCAGAACGGGCAGGCCGGGATACGGCTTTGCGGCGCGAATGCGCCCTTCCAGATAGCGCGCGTAGTTCTCGCTCAAAAGCTTGGGTTGGTTAACGAACAAAACGAATTTCGGCGGCTCGAGCGCGTCCTCTTCCTCGCCGCGCGCTTGGGCCGCGTAGAATAATTTCAAACGGCGCGTGCCGATCGTGGGTGGTGGGTTTTCCTCGAACGCGGCACGCAACAGGCGATTCAATATTCCGGTTCCGATTCGCACGCCAGCCGCGCGCCGAATCTGCGCGATCAAATCGAAAAGCTGTTGGACGTTTTCGCCGGTCAGCGCCGATGCGATCAGGATGGGCGCGTAGCTGAGGAAGAAAAGTTGTTCGCGCGTGTCGGTCGCGAGCTTCTCGATCGCCGCTTGCAGCGAGTGCCTGGGTTTGATCAAGTCCCATTTGTTCAGCACAATTAGGCACGGCTTTTCCGATTTCTGAATCAGCCCGGCGATCTTTTTGTCCTGACTGGTCACACCACTCGTTAGGTCGATCACCAGAACACAAAGATCGGCCCGGCGAATCGTGCGCTCGGCACGCATCACACTGAAAACCTCCACCGAGCTGGAATGCTTGCTTCGCGCGCGCATCCCAGCGGTATCGATGAGAAGAAATTGCTCGCCATCACGCTGGTAATGGATGTCAACCGCATCGCGGGTGGTGCCAGGGAGTTCGCTCACGATAGTGCGCGCATCGCGCAACACCGAATTAATCAGCGACGATTTTCCGGCGTTCGGCCGTCCCACGATCGCGAGTGCCAGAGGAGCGCGGGTGGATGCTTGATCGATCGTGACCGCGGAGGCGGGGAATAACAAATCTATCGTTTCCAGCAAAGCGGAAATTCCCCGGCCGTGCGCCGCACTGATCGGAACGGAATTCGCAAAACCGAGCCGCGCGAAATCGGTTTCCAGATCCTGATGGTTCGGGTGATCGATCTTGTTAATGACCAGCACGACCGGCGTTTTCGATTTGCGCAGAACCCTGGCCAACTCCTGATCAGTCGGCGTGAGACCATCCTGCGCGTCGACCACAAATAAAATGAGCCCGCTTTCGCGCATCGCTGCCTCGGCCGCGCTTCGGACTTGCGCACGGAGCTCGGTTTCTCTCGCGCCGCCGATTCCGCCCGTATCCCAGACCGTGAATGGCCGCGGCCCGCGCGTAGATGCGGCCGCGAGGCGATCGCGGGTGATGCCCGGTTGATCGTGCACGATCGCGATGTTGCGGCCGGCGAGCCGATTGAAGAGCGCTGATTTGCCGACATTCGGACGTCCGACGATGGCGACTGTGCCGGCGCTTTCGCGCGCATTCTTGCGTTGCATGGCGGCGGGAGCTGCCAAGTTAATCCAGCTTCGCGTTGGCGTGACCTTGCAGTTGCAATTGGCGCACGCCGTCTCTCACGTAAATCATGCCCGAGACGAAAGTGAATAGTCCGGCCGCGACCACGACGTAGAGCAACGGAAAAAAATGCAGTTGGAGCAGCACCCACGCGATCGCCGCCATTTGCAAAACCGTCGCCACTTTCCCTGTCCAACTCGGCCGGACGCGAACCTTTCCATTTAAAATATGAAGCACCGCGCTTCCCACCAGAATAACGGTGTCGCGCGTAATCACGAGAACCGGAAACCAGGCCGGAAATTTTCCGTAATTCGGATCGCTCAAGCTCCAATTGCTGATGCTGAGCGTGATGATGCCGCTCAAGAGCAAACCTTTGTCCGCGATCGGATCGAGGATCATGCCGAGCGAGCTGCGCTGATTATAGCGGCGCGCGACGTAGCCATCGAGCCCGTCGCTGACCGCGGCGACGAGAAAAATTACGATCGCAGTAAAGCGCTCCCAATCTTGCGGATCACCCTGCTGGATGCTTTCCCCATAATAAATCGCGAGGGTGACGAAGACCGGGATCATTAAAATCCG
>DASXNS010000078.1:0-3068 GCA_036494865.1 Chthoniobacterales bacterium
CACGGCTCGATGATCTGAAGCTGGCGCGCGATTACAACGCAGGTCAGCTCCAGCGCCATTTTCGCACCAACACTGAAGTGCCGTTCTCCTACATCAAGGACATCGATTTTCAGACGATGGCGAAATTTTCCGAGCACGATGTCGGATTGCCCGGCGTGGACATCGCGGTGAAGCCGGTGCGCTCATATGTATATGGAGCGCTCGCTGCGCACATGCTCGGCTACGTCGGCGCGCCCGACGACACCAACAAGGAAGAAGCGAAGAAGTATTCGTTTTATCAATCCGACGTGGAAGGAAAATCGAACATCGAGAAATCGATGGATGAATATTTGAAGGGAAAACCCGGGGTGCGTTATATGCGCCGCAATGCGAAGGGCCAGATCGATGGCGTGCTCCGGGAAGAAGCGCCGAAACAAGGCGCGAATGTTTTCCTGACGATCGACGGGCGAGTGCAATCGATCGCGGAAGAAGCATTGCGCGCGGTGGGGCGGGCGGCCGCCGTGGTGGTCGATCCGAATAACGGAAACATCGTGGCGATGGTCTCGGTGCCATCGTTCGATCCAAACACATTTATTCCTAGCATCAAAGCGAAGGACTGGGAGGTTTTGCGGAAGGACGAGGCGAATCCGCTCATCAATCGCGCAGTGAGCGCGTTTCCCCCCGGTTCCACTTTTAAAATTGTGACCGCGCTGGCCGGCTTGCGAAAAAAACTCGCCAGTTCCCATTTCAATTGCAGCGGCGGTGTGACCTACGGCGACCATTACTTCCACTGCTGGATCGCGGAAAAGGGAGGCGGCCACGGAACTCTCGGATTGACCGACGCGCTTAAGGTTTCGTGCGATTCGTTTTTCTATCAATACGGAAACGCGGCCGGAATCGATTCGATCGATGCAACCGGCGACATGATGGGTCTGGGCAAAGCTTCGGACCTTCCGATCACGGGCGAGCAAGGGGGCGTTTTGCCCGGGCCGGAATGGATGCAGATTCACAGCCCGCGCGAAAAATGGTCGCAAGCTTACACCGCGAACGTCTCAATCGGACAAGGCTACGATCTGGCTTCGCCGCTCCAAATGGCGATGGCTTACGCGACGGTCGCGAATGGCGGCGTGTCGTATTATCCGCGGCTGGTCGACAAAGTTTTGAATCAGGATGGCTCGGCTGTTCTCGATGACAATGGAAAAGTCGCGGTGCCACAAACCCCGAAGGTGCATGCCGATTTGCGCCACGATTTTTCCGCGGATCAAATCGAAATGGTCCGGCGCGGTCTCTGGAAAGTGGTGAACGAAGATGGCGGGACCGGTGGCCGTGGGCGGATAAAAGGCGTCCAGGTCGCAGGCAAAACGGGAACGGCGCAAGCGATGACGAACGGAAAAAAAGATACGATCGCCTGGTTCTGCTGTTTCGCGCCTTACGATCACCCGAAATATGTCGTCGCGGTGATGGTGCAGGGTGGCGAGCACGGCGGATCGGTCGCGGGACCGATCGCGACCCGCATTCTCGAACGAACGCTTGCGATGGACGAAGGCAATTTCGATGTCCAGCTTGCCTGGCTCGCGCCTGCGCATAAACAAAATCCGTTCCAGTTGATTCCGGCGGTCGATTACAAAGACGCGGGTCCGAACGTCGGCGGAGACGACGAGGAGAAGCCGGAAGATTCGCAAAATCCTGAGAACGCGCAGATGGCGAATGCCGGTGCCGATCCCGATGTCGAACCAGAGGCGGACGCTAACGGGCGCGTCGCCGGGAAACGAGTGGCGCGCGCTGTCCCAGTGGCGACTCCGCCACCGCGAAAACCAAATTTTTTCGAAAGACTTTTCGGTGTGAAGCCCAAGCTCACACCGCAACCAACGCCGGTGCCGGTGCGCCGTCCGGCCCGCAGATGAAACTCTCGATCGTACAGCTTCGGCTCATGATCACAAATCTTCTTCCCGCTTATGATAGACAAGGTGAAACGTATTTTGGGCCTCTCTTCGCCGAAGACAGGCAACAAGCTGGTCATCAGTGTGGAGAAGTTAGAGCGCCGCGTGGCGCTTCTCGAGAACGGGCGGCTGGAAGAATATAACGTCGAGCGCAATACCTCGCGCAACATCGTCGGCAGCGTTTATAAGGGAAAAGTCCGGAACATAGAGATGGGTTTGAAGGCGATGTTCGTCGACATCGGCTTCGAAAAAAATGCGTTCCTCCATTTTTGGGACGCAATTCCCGCGGCGCTCGACAGCGGGATCGAAGAAATCGATCGCCCGAGAGATCGCAGGCCGAAAAAACGGATCAACGCGAAAGACATTCCCAGTATTTACCCGGTCGGCTCCGACGTGATCGTCCAGGTGACAAAAGGTCCGATCGGAACAAAAGGCCCGCGAGTAACGACGAACCTCAGCTTCGCCGGTCGCTATCTGGTCTTCATGCCCCACAGCGATCGCAGCGGCATCTCGCGCAAAATCGAAGATCCAAAGGAACGCGAACGTCTCCGCAAAATTTTGCGCAGCCTCGATATTCCCGAGGGCGTCGGTGTCATCATTCGCACGGTCGGCGAGGGCCAGCGCGCCCGTTATTTCGTGCGCGATTTGGGTTTCCTGGTCGAGCAATGGGCCCGGGTTGAGCAATTGATCAAAACCGAGCCGGCGCCCTGCCGCGTTTTTGAGGAGCCGGATCTGATCGATCGCACGGTGCGCGATTTCTTGACCGACGAAATCGACGAAGTCATCTGCGACGATCGCGTCGCAATCGAGCGGATGAATGAAATGGTCGGGCAAATTTCGCGGCGCGCCCGCAGCCGGATCCAGTTTTATGATGGCGCGACGCCGATTTTTGAAAGTTTCGGTGTTCAAAAACAAATCGACGACGCGTTCCATCGCCAAGTCTGGCTGAAATGCGGCGGTTATATTGTGATCGACGAAACCGAAGCGCTGGTGGCAATCGACGTAAATACGGGCCGGAACAAAGGCGGGCGCGACGTCGAGAAAACCATTTTGCAAACCAACCTGGAAGCGGCCGATGAGATCGCGCGGCAATTGCGACTGCGCAATGTCGGCGGTCTGATCATCGGCGATTTCATCGACATGAAGAGC
>DASXNS010000079.1:0-2404 GCA_036494865.1 Chthoniobacterales bacterium
GATCTTTTGGTTCGTGGCAAAAAATGCCGCAGCCTGCTCGATGGTCATCTCCATCACGTCGCCGATGCTCTTCTCGTTATACAGAACTTCGAGCGTCTGCGGGTTGTAGCGGCGGCCGCCGCAATCTTCACACGGAACATAACTGCTCGGCAGAAAACTCATCTCGAGCTTGATTGCACCCTGGCCGCTGCAGGTCTCGCAACGACCGCCCTCCGCGTTGAAAGAGAAACGGCTCGGGGTGTAACCGCGCACCCGCGAGACCGGCAATTGTCCGTAGAGCTTCCGGATCTCGTCGAAGACTTTGATGTAAGTCGCCGGGGTGGAACGCGACGTTTTCCCGATCGGCGACTGATCTACTTCGTAGACGGTCTCGAACGATTCCGCGCCGGTGATAGTCGAGAACAACTCGCGTTGCTTGCCGCGGTCTTTTTTTAAACGCTCTCGCACCGCCGGCAGCAAAACCGAGCGCATCAATGTCGATTTCCCCGAACCGGAAATACCGGTGATGACCGAGAGACGGCCGACCGGAAAACGGGCATCGACGCTCTTGAGATTGTGCGCATGCGCGCCCTGAATTTCGATCCATTGCTCGACCTCGCCTAACGAACGCCGCATTTTCCGCGTCGGATGACACAGCGGATTCTTCAGGCAGCGGCCGGTCTCCGAGCTCGTGTGCTTTTCAATATCGCGCAGCGTCCCTTGGACGACGACTTCGCCGCCGTGCATTCCGGCGCCCGGTCCGAGATCAATAATGTGATCGGCGCGGCGCATCGTTTCCTCGTCGTGTTCGACAATGACGAGCGAATTTCCTTTTTCGCGCAACGCTGTCAGCGTCTCGAGCAATCGCAGATTATCTCGCGGATGGAGTCCGATCGTCGGCTCGTCGAGAACGTAAAGCACGCCGCGCAAGTTCGAGCCGAGCTGCGCCGCAAGACGAATTCGCTGCGATTCGCCGCCGCTCAATGTTTTTGCGGAGCGTCCCAAAGCGAGGTAACCGAGCCCGACGTTTTCCATGAACCGGAGACGCTGCGAAATTTCCGGCACCAGATCGTCAGCCACGGCTTTCTGATTCCCACGAAAACGAAGTTTGTCGATTAACTGCAACGCTTCGCCCGCGGAAAGCGCAGTGAAATTATCGATCGTCTGATTTTGCAGCCGCACGTGCCGCGCGATCGGATTGAGGCGCGATCCGTGGCAGGCGGGGCATGGCGCCGTCTCGTCTTCATCGATCCACTCCGATTCCCGTTCCGCGGCTAATTCGTTTTCCAGCACGGATTCGCCGGTATCCTCCGTGCCAGTTTGCTTGGCTTGATTCCAGATCTCGCCAAAGCCGCCGCACTCCGCGCAGGCGCCATGAGGCGAGTTAAACGAAAACAAACGCGGATCGAGTTCTTCAAAAGCGCGTCCACAGCCCGGACAACTCATCTCCGTGCTCATCACCGTGACGCGCCGTTTCGCGTCGAGCAGGTGGGCGGTGCCGCGTCCGATGTCGAGCGCGCGCTGGACCAGATTCCGCGCCTTCAGAATTCGCTTCGCGTCGATCGCTCCGACCACGACATCAATGGTGTGTTCCTTGAAGCGCTCGAGTTTCCGAAACTGCGCAATCGGCAGAAGTTCTCCATCGACGAAAAGCGTGTCGAAGCCCTGCCGTTCCGCCCAGCGCGCGACATCGGTGTGAAATCCTTTGCGCGCTTTCACGAGCGGCGCGAGCACCTTGAGCGGGCCGCGTTTCACCGCGGTTTCGAGTTGTTTCACGATCGCGGCCAGGCTTTGTTTTTCGACCGGCAAATCGCAATCGGGACAAAACTGCGTTCCGGTTTTCGCGAAGAGAAGCCGGAGGAAATGATAAACTTCCGTCACGGTCGCGACGGTGGATTTGCCGCCGCCGCGGGTGACCCGTTGTTCTATCGCCACGCTCGGTGGCACGCCTTCCACGAGATCGACGTCCGGTTTTTCGAGTTGCTCGACGAATTGCCGCGCGTAAGGCGACATGCTGTCGAGAAAGCGGCGCTGTCCTTCGGCGAAGAGAATGTCGAACGCGACGGTCGATTTTCCGGAGCCGCTCAGGCCCGTGATGATCACCAGTTTATCTCGCGGAATATCGAGCGAAATATTTTTCAGATTGTGTTCTCGCGCGCCATGAATGCGGATCGCCGCGCTTCCATTTCTGGGGAGCGCAGGTAGCCTGCCGGACGGCTCTTCGGCGGCGCGCAAGGCCTGATCTGAATCGTCCAGATCGTAACGAGGCTGAATTGTTCGCGGCAAGCTGCCGCGAACGACAGGCTGGGAGCCGGCGCGCCCGAGAATGCTCCGCAAGAATTTCCCAGTATGCGACGCGTCAATCCGCGCGATGGCTTCCGGAGTGCCGGCACCGACGAGCCTCCCGCCTTCATCACCGGCCTCA
>DASXNS010000080.1:0-2610 GCA_036494865.1 Chthoniobacterales bacterium
TATACATCGCGCGCGCCTTTTTTGGCGGCGCGATCAGCGATCAATCTCGCATCGCGGGGTTGTTTTCCCTCACGCCATTTGCAAATCCGCGCCGCCCACCAATCGAGAGCGCGGTCCGCATAGCCGCTGATATAAAGTTCCTCCGCGCCGTGCAAACGCGCGTAGACAAAATCGGCGGTCAGGTCCTCGGCATAAGGCCATTTACCGGCGGTGTCGGCGAAAACGAAGGCGATGTTATGCTGGCGCAGGAGGGCAAAAAAATCCGGCGCCATGAAACTCGGATGCCGAATTTCCACCGCATAACGGAGCGGTCGCATCGCATCAGTTTTGGTCCAGGAACCGTTTTTCAATTTTTCGTTATGGCATTGCGCGAGCCTGGCCGCGCTGGCGGTATCGCGCGGAAGCAGTTGGAAGAAATTGCTGAACCGTTCACAATCCCAACGCAAGTTTGGCGGAAATTGCCAGAGAATCGGTCCCAGTTTTTCCCGGAGGCAAAGAACGCCCGAAGCGAAAAAGTTTGCGAGCGGAATCTCGACCTCGCGCAATTTTTTCATGTGAGTGATGAAACGCGCGCCTTTCACGCTGAAAACAAATCCGCCGGGCGTGTCCGCGTACCAGCGCTGATAACTCGATGGCCGCTGCAACGAATAAAAGGAGCCGTTGATTTCGATGGAATTAAAAGCGCGGCTGGCGAACTCCAATTCGCGCCGATGGGCCAGGTCCCGCGGATAAAAAACGCCGCGCCATGGCGGATAAGTCCAGCCGGAGATGCCGATGCGCAAGGATTCTCGGGCCGGCCAGCGGGAAACGGCGCCGGCTACACGATCGGCGTCGGATCGCGAGAGAGAAGGCCGTGTTCTTCGCATAGTTTCCTGAACATCGCCAGCCCCTCCTTTTCCGGCTGCCCGAATTCATATTTCAAACACTGGCGAAAATAATAAGCGCAAAATTCCGGGGTAAATTCTTTCTGGGCCGCAATCACCAAATCGAGCTCGTCCATGTTCCGGTCGCGGCAAGCGCGGAGGCTGTCCGCGATCGCTTTCGGGTTGGCGACCTCCGGCCTGATCAACCAAAGCGCATACACAAACGGGAGACCGGTGAGTTTTTCCCATTCTTCGCCCAAGTCCCAAAAATGAAAAGTGCCCGGGTTCTGCGCCCGAAAACGAATCGCCTGGTCGCCGATGAAAAATTTCGCGAGCCGCGGAGTCACCGCGCGCCGGATCAGCGGAGTCCTGGCGGTAAATCGCGGAGACAAACCTGCTTCGGCCAGAAGACAAAACAGCAGGTTGACCGAGGTCTGCGATGCCGGATCGATTTCAATTTCCTCGATCTCGGCTAGTTCGCCGGCGTGCGCGAGAAAGACGCTGTGGACCGGACCGCGCGAGGAAATTGAAATCCCATCGACGAAAACGTAAAACATCGGATTGCGCAGGAATTCGAAACTGGAGACAAGCGCGACGTCGAGAGTATGTCCGGCCAGCCGATCGCAGAGCGCGGTGGGATGATCGAAGGCAACCTCGTCCGGCCAGCCGTGAATGAGCGGCCGCGCGTTCAAGTACTTGACGCAACCGATCCGCAGATGCTCAGCGGGAGCCACGCGTCAGGCGCAGACCAGCTCGGACTCCACCGCCGCCGCGGTTGGTTGCGCGACGGAGCGGCGCGGCAAATGCCGGTAAAAACTGTCGCGCTGCATCGGCTCGCGGCCGGCTTCACGAATGATGTGCTCGAGCGTGGCGACGGTTTGTTCCTGCGGAGTCTTCGCGCCGGCCATGTGGAAAATCAACTCCTCGATGATCGTTCCGTGCAGATCGTCCACTCCATAGCTCAGGGACACTTGGGCCAGCGGCAATCCCATTGAAACCCAGTAGGCGGTGAGGTGGTCGAAGTTATCCAAATAAATTCTGCTCACTGCGAGGTTGCGAAGCTGTTCGATCGCCGAGGCCGGTTTCACGTGCGCCAGAACCGTAGTCTGCGGTTCGAAAGCGAACGGGACGAATCCGGTAAATCCGCCCGTCTCATCCTGCAGTTCGCGCAGCTGGCGCAAATGATCGACGCGTTGCTCGAGCGTTTCGATGTGTCCGTAAAGCATCGTGCAGGTGCTGTGGCCGCCCATCTGGTGCCAGATACGATGAACCTCCAGCCATTCCTGCGCGCTCTCTTTTCCACGGCAAATTTCATCGCGCACGTCCGCGTCGAATATTTCCGCTCCGCCGCCGGTGAGCGCGCCCAACCCCGCGTCGCGCAAAATCTCCAGCGTCTCCGCGATTGAACATTTGAAAATACGCTGAGCCAAATGCCGGATCTCGATCGCGGTGAAAGCCTTTATGACCAGATTCGGGTCGAGCGCGCGCAGCTCCCGCAGCAAAGCGAGATACCAATCTTTTTTCAGCGTCGGGTGAAGTCCACCGACCATGTGAACTTCGGTAATCCCGGTGGTCAGCGATTCGCGCACGGCAGCGACAATCTCGTCGATCGCTCGCTCGAAGGCATGAGCATCGCGCTTCCTGGCGGCGAATGCGCAAAACTGGCAGGAGAGAATGCAGACATTAGAGTAGTTGATGTAACGATTCAGAACGTAGGTCGCGACGTTGCCGTTCTTTCGCTCGCGCA
>DASXNS010000081.1:0-2436 GCA_036494865.1 Chthoniobacterales bacterium
CATCTACGAACGCGAAATCGCACCGGCGCGAACCTTTGTTTTTTACGACGACGTTCAGCCGCTGATGGAAAAAAATCTGATAAAAGGCGGAAGCCTCGAAAACGCGATCGTCGTGCGCGGTGACGCCGTGCTGAGCAAGGAGCCGCTCCGTTTTCCTGACGAGTTCGTTCGCCACAAAATTCTCGATATCATCGGCGACCTCGCGCTTTTCGGTCCGCGCATTCGCGGCCATATCGTTGCGGTCAAACCGGGGCATGGCGCAAATGCCGACCTCGCGCGCGCGCTTGCCCGCGAATTTTCCCGGGCGGCGCCCGTTGTTCAGCCCCACGTCTTTCCGATGGGCGAGGGCGGGCTCGACATCAATCAGGTGATGGAGCTATTGCCGCATCGTTATCCATTTCTGATGGTCGATCGCATTCTCCGCTTCGAAGGGGAAACGAAATGCATCGGAGTGAAATCGGTCACGATCAATGAGCCGTTCTTTGCCGGACATTTTCCTGGCCATCCGGTCATGCCCGGAGTTCTGCAGGTGGAAGCGATGGCTCAAGTCGCGAGCGTGTTGATGTTGACGCTGACGAAAAGCGGGCCGAGACGGCTCGGTTATTTCGTGAGCGCGGACGAAGTGAAATTTCGCAAACCGGTTCTGCCCGGCGACACGCTTTTTATTTCCGCCGAGCTGACCAAGACGCGCGGCAAACAGCTCGCTCGCTTAAAATGCAGCTGCGCGGTCAACGATGCCGTCGTCTCGGAATGCGAGCTGATGCTGCGGCTGATGGATCAATGAGCGAAGTGCAGATTCATCCCACTGCGCTGGTCGATTCGCACGCGGAAATCGGCGCGGGCACGATCATCGGACCTTATTCCATTGTCGCCGCAGGTGTCGTGCTTGGAGCTGATTGCTGGCTGCAACATCACGTCACCCTCTCCGGCCCGATGATTGCCGGGGCGCGGAATAAATTTTATGCTTACTGTTCCATCGGCCAGCAAACGCAGGATTTAAAATATCAAGGCGAGCCGACGTATTTGGAAATCGGCGACGAGAATTGTTTCCGCGAATTTGTTACTGTAAACCGCAGCACCACCAGCACCGGCAAAACCCGGATCGGAAATTGCGGAAATTTTCTGGCCTACAGTCACATTGGTCACGATTGCGCCGTCGGTAACGCGGTCGTTTTTTCAAACAACGGAACGCTGGCCGGCCACGTCAAGATTGAGGACCACGCCATCATGGGCGGGCTGACGGCGGTCCATCAATTTTGCCGGATCGGGCGCTATGCGATCACGGGCGGCTGTTCGAAAATCGTGCAGGACATTCCCCCTTTCATGATCGCGGATGGAAATCCGGCGAAGGTGCGCGGGATTAATCTCGTCGGTCTGGAGCGAAGCGGATTTGCTCCCGAAAGCGTCAAGTTTATCAAGGAAGCGTTTCGTCTTATTTACCGTTCGAAGTACAACACCCGGCAGGCGATCGACGCCATTCGCCAGGAGTTGCCCTCGAGCGCGGAAATCAATCAAATCGTCGCGTTCATCGAGCAGAGCGAACGCGGCATCATTCGTTAGGCCGTTGTTGGGGCGGTCGCCCGGCCGTTCCAGGTTTCGCTTTGCGCAAATCCTCCTCGATTTTTCTTAGGAGCGGCGCGGCGGGCGCATTCGGTGCGAGCCGAAGTGCGTTGCGCACCAGATCGAGCGCGCGTTTAGCCTTGTTCGATTTCGCCAGCGCATCAGCCTCGTCCATTACCACGCGCAGAATATCATCGCGACTGCCGTAGGTCGTGCGCGCTTGTTCGAACGAGCCGATCGCCGAGGAAAAATTGCCATCGCTCGCCTCTAACAAACCAATATCTTCCAGCATTGGACCGTTGTGAGTACGCACCGCGGTCTGCCGCGCGAGGGCACGAAACTCGGCCGCTGGTCGCGCCGAATTTTTCGCCGCGAATTCATGATAAATTTCCCAATCAGCCGCGCCCTTTTTCTTCTCGCCCTGCAGGTCGAACTGTAACCAGCCAGCGTAGGGCCGATAAAGCGGATCGCCCACCGCGACCGTCATCCAGGAAAGTGCGCGCAGCGACATGTAGGCGCTCTCGGCAAAAGTAAAACCGTGCAGCAATCGATCGCTGAAAATATTCAGGTGCGCAGTCAGCTCGAGATACGGTTCGTAGACATTCCCGATGCTGGCGGCGGCGCCTTTCGTCAGAAGCGGGCCGACCCAATCCTTTTGTTCGTCGCGCAAGGTGTTCGCGCTGTAAGAGTGGATGTGAACGGCCACCGCGCCGGGAACGAATCGGAAATCGGGCCGGGTGAACGGACCGGCCACCGCATTCGCATACCAGCCAAAATAAAGTGCGCAATCTGTCATCGGATATCCATCTGGAAAAAGCGATGGCGTGTTTTCGTAAATGACCGGAATGCCGACTCTGCGCAATTGCTCTGGAATTT
>DASXNS010000082.1:0-2960 GCA_036494865.1 Chthoniobacterales bacterium
CCAGAATGCCGCCGATCATCCGGACATTCTCCGGCGGGCGGTGCGCGAAGGACATGAAATAGGGAATCATTCCTGGTCGCATCCTAATCTCGGCAAGATGTCGGATGAAAATGTGCGGCGCGAATTGCAGAAAACGGACGATGCAATTGTAGCCGCGATCGGGAAACGGCCCACGCTGATGCGGCCTCCCTACGGATCGATCACCGCCCGCCAGAAACGCTGGATCCACGATGATTTCGGTTATCGCATTATTCTCTGGGAAGTGGATCCGCTCGATTGGAAACGGCCTGGGCCGAGCGTTGTTTCCAGTCGCATTTTGAAGGAAACCCGAGCGGGTTCAATTGTCCTTTCCCACGACATTCATCCAGGCACGATCGAAGCGATGCCGGCGACCTTTGATCAGCTCGAACGGAAAGGTTTTAAATCAGTGACGGTGTCCGAGCTGCTTGCGATGGCGACGCCGGTGCCGCCGAAGTCCACGGCTCCGCCGTCGCCAGCGCCCGCTGCTGCTGGGAATCCGCCGGTCACGCCCGGCGCGCCGGGTGGTTAAGGCGGCGGCCATGATCGCCGATAATTACCTGCAGCTCCGGACCGAAGTCGAAGCTGCGCTCGCTGCGTTGATTAAGCTGAGCTCCGATCTGCGGAGCGATTCGGCAATGCCCGAGACGCTTCATGGATTGTTGACTGACATCCGGGAGCCGCTGCTTTTCGTCGTGGTGGGCGAAGTGAAAGCAGGGAAATCTTCATTGCTCAACGCGCTCTTCGGCCAGGAATTTGCAAAGGTGGATGTTCTGCCCGCGACCGATCGCGTTTACATTTTCCGCTATGGCCCGGAGGAAACCTCAGTAGATGTCTCGCGGCAACTCACCGAGCGCTACCAGCCGATCGCATTCTTGCGCGACTTCAATGTCGTGGATACGCCCGGGACAAACACGATGGTCGCCGAGCATCAAACCATCACGGAAAGTTTCATCCCGCGCGCGGACCTGGTGCTTTTCGTTTTCTCGGTTCTCAATCCGTGGTCGCAGTCCGGGTGGGACTTGCTGAATTTCGTCCAAAAAAAATGGCTGAAGAATATCGTCTTCGTCCTGCAGCAGGCCGATCTGCGCGACGCGTCCGAGATTGAAACTATTCAGCGTCACCTCGAGGAAACAGCTCTGCAAAAACTCGGCTTCGCTCCGCCGATATTTGCGGTTTCGGCTCGGAAAGCTCTGCGCGCGCGCACCAGCGAACCCGACAAGGAGCGGCTTTGGGAAGAAAGCCGGTTTGGACCTTTGGAAGAACAGATCAATCGCATGGTCTCCGAGTCCGGCGTTCGCGTTCTGAAACTGCAATCGACCACGCGCACCGCCGGCGTAATTCTCGATCAAGTGGACGAAGAAATTCGCGGCGCCTTCGAAACGATTTTGCGCGATGAAAAACATCTGGCGCAGGTCGGTTCATTTCTCGAAGCGCGCAAGGACCAAACCTTGCGGCAAGTTGCGGGATTTCTGCGCGGAGTAGAGCAGGCATGTCGCGAAGGCGCCCAGCGGGGAACCCGGCTGCTCGAGGAAAAACTTTCTTTCTGGCGAACCTGGCGGCTGGTCTGGAGCCGGGCACAATGGCAGCACGATTTCCAAACTGAAATCGAAGCGAAGCTGCGGGATGCGGTTCAACCGCAAATCGAAAATGCTGTCCAGTTGCTCGAGGCCGATCTGCGCGGTCTCTGGCCGCAATTGCAGGACACGTTCGAGTCACAATTTGTTGCGGAGAGGAAAAGCCTGATGAGCAAAACGAATCCCGACTTCGCCCGCCAGCGCCGGGAACTCTTGCAATCGATTCAACTCACGCTGGTAGAGCGCGTGGCCGGCAAAGGAGTGGAGGACCAACTGGCTCGGATGTTTCGCGAAACCGCGTCGTGGCTGCGTCTCCCGGCCGGGGTGGCTGCTGCCGGCGGAATCGTAACCGTGATTGTGGCCATGAGCAGCGCGGCGGTTGCGGATGTCACCGGTGCGCTGGCCGCTTCAGCCGCCGTCGTCGGGACAATTGTCGCTTTTGCGCAGCGGAGAAAAATCCTTGCCGTTTACGCGAAGGAAATGGAAAGCAAACGCGCGGAGTTGATCCAAGCGATCGAGGGGGAGATGAAACACGCTGTCGATCTTTTTTATAAAGAGATCTCGGTCCCGTTCGAACCGCTCGCCGCTTTTTGCGCTACCGAACGAAAACGCTGCGAACCGCTCATCCAACAGTCGGGAAAGTTGAAGCAAACTTTGGCCGGCCTAACGACATGTCTCTAGCTGAGCGCCGCCGGCTAGACACCTCCAGCGCGCCTATTTCTTCTTGCCCGTCGCTTCCTGCACGAGCCGCTGCTCGCTCTGCCGCTTGGCGATTACAAAGTGATTGTTGTCGCCATAACTGCGCCAGGGCCCGGGTGGGACATCGCGGACTTCGATAAATTGCCAATCAGTCAGGTCGGTCGGCGAGAGGCCAAGGTAATCCCGCACCGCCGGCGAAACATCCAGACCGGCTCCGCGATTCAAATTCGGCTTCGGCCGTTCGTTCTGGAAAACGTATTGGAAATGATCGGTCCGAAATGGCCCGCAATCTTCCCACTGCGCATAGCACGTCCGGTTACCTTTGCGGATCGCGAGCCATCGGTCTTTGCAAACGGAACGGCCCGGTTCGGTGTAGGCTTGCTTGTACCACGGAATCACCAACGCGGCTTCCGGCTTGAATTGTCCGTGGGTCACGTCGTTGTAGGGAAGCGCGCAATAAAAGGGATTTTGTCGCGGAACGAACGAAACCGGAATGTAATTGCGCCGCGAGGACGGCTCGGGCGTGTCGAAGCCGCCGTAGTTCGCGGTCCATTGCGCGTCCCAGGAGCTTTTCACATTTGGCACCGGATTATTTCCGCCCGCTTGTTCGCCAATCCAGAAAACGGTTGTGACGATATTTGTCTTCCACGGAAAGCGGGTCATGCT
>DASXNS010000083.1:0-5239 GCA_036494865.1 Chthoniobacterales bacterium
CGGTGGCGCTGAGCGAAACGGGGCGGTCGTTGAATGGAAAAGTCAGGCTCATTGCGGCTAATATTTCACTCGATGCGGTGCGCAGCTATCTCGGCCGGCCTCCCGAGTTTCTTGCCGGCGAAGCGGAACGCGTCGCGATCGAAGGCAACGGCGCGATCGATGCTCCTCGAACGTGGAGTGGAAAAATCGAAGCCCAAATCAACAATCTCCGCCAGGGAAATTTCCTCTTCGATCGCTGCGTTCTTAATTTGAGCGCGCATGATGGAGTCGCGACCTTGAGTTCTGGCAAAGCCACAAAAGACCTAAACAAACTCGAGCTGAAAGGCACGGCTGAGCTGCCGGAACAAATCAGCGGATTTGGCCGCAGTCCGGCGACGTTCGAGGTCAGTGCGTCGCTGCCGGATCTTCGGTCGATCACGGCGGCGTTTCCCAAGCCTCTGTCGGGTGCTGCGACGATAAACGGAAGAGGGCAGATCAAAGACGCCGTCCTCAGCACTGATCTCCATTTTAAGGGCGGGCCGATCGGATTTGAAAACGGAATGCTCGGGCAGTTTACCGGAGCTCTGACTGCTTCAAAAAATATGGCGCGCGCCGATCTGCCTTACTACGCCGGATCGCAGTCGCAGCTTCACATCGAGCTGGCGGATCTGAGATGGAACGAGAATCTCATCGATTCGGTTCAAGCGGAGACGCGAAGCGATGGCGCCGCTATCAAAGTCGAACGTTTCGCCGTGCTTCGAAAACAAAACCAGCTTCTAGTCACGGGCGAATACCGGTTGCCGGATGACTTCGCGCTGGCGCGAACGCAACCGGGAAAATTCGAGGTCTCGTTAGGCGCGCCCGACCTGGCCGATTATTGGAAGGACGATTCGCAGAATAAAATCAGCGGTCCGCTTCAAGTCAGCGGCCAAGTGGCGGTGCGCAATGGAAAGGCGGAAGGGCAAGTTTCGCTCTACGGGTCGAATCTTCGCGCCAGAGATTTAACCGTCCCGCAATTTAGCGCCCAGGCGACAATTTCGAACAACGTCATTTACCTAAACGATCTGACCGCAAATCTGAACGAATCCGATCGGTTCGGTGGAAACGGCAGTCTTTCGCTGGAAAAACCATATCGCTACAACGGCAAAATCGCAGCAAACATCGCTGATCTCGGCCGGCTGAAGCCGCTCTTGCTGGCGGGCGGAAACAAAAACGAAATCGCTGGATCGCTCGCGATTGATTGGCAGGGAAGCGGGGACGCCGCCGATTTCAAGAATTCCGGGCAATTGAAAGTGACTTTGGAAAAAGGGCGATATGCGAACTTGCAGGCGCTCCAGGCGAATATCGACGCGAATTATTCGCCCGAAGGTCTGAACGTGCCGACGATTTTTTTCGGGAGCGACAAAATGGATTTTCAAGCAATCCTCCAGGCCAAAGATTCAAAGCTGGAGATCACGAAAATCCAGATCGACCAGGGCACGTCGAAGTACGCCGCAGGTTATGTGGCCGTGCCGTTTGTCTGGGAGAATCTCGGAACCGCTCGGCCGCTCTTTCCGCCGGACGGGAAAGTTTTGGCGACGTTCCAGTCGGAGAACCTCGACCTGAAGAGACTTTTCGAGGATGTGGGCGCGAAGCCCCTCGCGACTGGCTTGATCAGCGTGAAGCTGGATGCGCAGGGCACGCTGGCCGCGCTCGGTGCGCGGCTCGATGTGCAGATGCGCAATCTTCAAAGCGAAGATTTCCCAAAGCTCGAACCGGCCGCGGTGGACCTGGCGGCTGAGCTGCAAAACAACCATCTCAGCTTAAACGGCAAGTTGGAGCAGGCGAAAATTCAGCCGGTGCAGATGACAGCAAATTTGCCGTTCGATCTTTCGAAGATCATCAGTGAACGAAAATTCGATGAAGAAACGGCGCTGAGCGGGAAGATTCAACTGCCGCGCAGCTCGGTGAATTTCCTGCGGCAATTTGTGCCGATCCTCACCCAACTCGACGGCGATCTCGCTCTGGACGTGAACGTAAACGGCACCATCGCCAAACCGGTTTTCAGCGGCGCCGGAGATATCACGATCAACATCGCGCGTTTCAGCAACGCGACCTTGCCGGCGCTGAGTGGATTTCAATCGCGTCTGACTTTCGATGGGAACATCGTCAACCTGGAACGCTTCGGCGGCGATCTCGCGGGCGGGCCGTTCACAGTTTTCGGACGCGTAACATTTGCGAAACTCACGGAACCGAACCTCGATTTTCAACTGAAGGCCCAAAGCGTTTTGGTGGCGCGCAACGATTCGCTCACGGCCCGCGCGGATGCGGACGTGAAAGTAAGCGGGCCTTTGAAAAGCGCGACGGTGACGGGAAATGTCGCGCTGACCAACAGCCGATTTCTGAAGAATCTCGACCTGATTCCGATCGGTCTCCCGGGCCGTCCCGCTCCGCAACCGCCGTCGGACCGCCCCGATTTTTCAATTCCGCAGCCGCCCATTCGTGATTGGAAATTCGACGTGGCGATCAAGACGAAGGATCCGTTTCTGGTCCGCGGAAATCTCGCGAACGGTGGCGCGATCGTCGATCTGCACCTGACCGGCACCGGGTTGCATCCGGAACTGCAAGGTCTCGTCCGGCTCGATAATTTGGAAGCGACCTTGCCGTTCAGCCGCCTCGAAATTGCCTCCGGGTTTCTTTATTTCGATCCGGGCGATTCGTTTAATCCGAAGATCGACCTGCATGGTACTTCGCTGATCCGCGATTACACGGTGCAGGTTTACGTTTACGGCACTACGCTTTCGCCGGAAGCGATTTTTACGAGCGAACCGCCTTTGCCGCAGGAAGAAATTATTTCGCTTCTGGCCACTGGGACGACGCGGGAAGAATTACTCGGCAATAACAATGTACTGGCGGGACGCGCCGCGATGTTGCTCGTGCAGCAGCTCTATCGCAAAGTTTTTAAGAAGGGCGAAGCGACGAAGAGCAATTCGGTGTTCGATCGGTTGTAGGTGGATGTCGGGAACGTCGATCCGCGAACCGGTCAGCAAACAGCCACCGCGCATTTCAAGCTGAATGAGCGCTTTGTCCTCATCGGCGATCTCGGCGTGGGGGGAGATTTTCGCGGTCTGGTGAAATACCTCATTCGATTCAAATAAAATGAGCCGCGCCGTTCTTGCTCTTCTCTGCCTTGTCGCCTCGGCCGGCATTTGCGGGGCGCAAACCGCGATAAATGTCCCCCGCCCGGAAGAGAAGGACCGCGAAAAACGCGTCGCCGCCAAACAGCAGGAGAAGAAAGCGCAGCATGCCAGCGTGATCGAGTTCCGCGGCGAGCAGGCGTTCAACGAAAAGGAATTGCGCTCGCAGCTGAAGGAACAAATCGCGACGATCGACGATTATGGATTGACCGCCGCGCGTGGTGACGACGTGGCATTTTTCCTGGAATTATTTTATCGCAAGCACGGTTACGCGAAGGTGAACGTGCGTTACACGATCGAGTCCGGCGACCGGCTGCGTCTCGACATCGTCGAGGGGCCACTGGTCACGCTCGGGGTGGTAAATTTTGTCGGCAATCAGCAGCAGCCGACCCAGGTCTTGTTCGATTACGCGATCGGTCCTACCCGGGAGCGATATTCGAAGCTGCAGAAAAAACTGCCGTTCGTTGCAGCCGACGTGGAGGAAGGGGCAGACCTGGTGCATCGCCTGTATGTGTCGCAGGGTTTTCTCGACGCGAAGGTCGATTCGCCCATCTACCACTACGCGGAGGATGGTTCTCGCGTCGACGTCACCATTCCGATCACGGAAGGGCGGCAATATTTTTTCGGCGACCTGACTTTTGCCGGGCAAACCATCTACGGGCCCGAGGCGCTGCGCGGGCAAGCGATCGATCTGATCCAGCAGCCGTACACCGATGGACGGCTGGCGGACATCCCGCGCCGGTTGCAAAGCTATTATCGCGCGCGTGGCTACTACGAAGTGAAAGTCGATGCGACCGGCAATCCCGAGGCGGCTCATGATGGCCGCGTGCCGGTGCAAGTGATGGTCACGCCCGGGCGTCTCTACCATTTCGATGGCGTCACGGTAAAAGGCCTCGAGCGGCTTCGTCCGAGTTATCTCTCGCGAAGGTTTAGCAAATTTAGCGGGCAGACTTACAGCCCCGACGTCGTGGACGATAAATTTCGCGAGCTGATGCGGAGCGGTCTCTTCAACGTTCTTCAAATTAAACCGACGCCGGTGGAGGGCGATGCTCTGCGGCTGGACATTTCGGCTGAGGAAGCGAAGAGCAAGGAGTTCGGTTTCTCACTCGGCTACGGATCGTATACTGGCGCGATCGTTGGTCTCCAATTTCGCGATCGCGACCTCTTCGGTTTCGGCCGGCCGCTCACGACTTCAATCGAATGGTCGGAGCGCGGCTACAAAGGAGAAATTTTGTGGGAGGATCCCTATTTCCTGGAAACAGATTTCGGTTTCAAGGCCCGGCTTGCCGCGCTCACTTTCGATTACGATGGTTACTCTAAATTCGAAACTGGTTTGCGGATCGATTTCACGCGTAAGCTTTCGAAAAAATACGAGGTCGGTCTGGTATTGTCCCAACGGCATGTCGATGTCACCAGCGCGGACATCGCTCCGGAATTTCTCGGACGCACTTCTTATTACGTCAGCGCGATTGGTTTGACCCAGACGCTGGACTTGCGCGACAGCAAGGTGAACCCGAGCCGCGGTTTGGTCTTCGATAACACCGTCGATTTCGCTTCCAGCGTGATCGGGAGCCAGATTGATTTCGTCCGAAGCACCGCGCGGCTGACTTATTTTGTGCCGATCGGTTCCGAACCGAAGCCAGGACAGACTGATCACCGCACTTTACTCGCGCTCGGCGGGCGCGCGGGCATCATCGACAGCTTGAGCAGCAACAACGGCGCAAACAACATCGCGGAAATTCCGATCGACGAGCGTTTCTTCAACGGCGGCAGCACCACCGTCCGCAGTTTTGGCGAGCGCGAGCTCGGGCCGCATAACCGCGGCTACCCCATCGGCGGCGAATTCTTCTCGGTCTTTAATGCGGAGTATACTTTTCCGCTTTATGGCGAACTCCAGGGCGCAGTCTTTGTCGATGCCGGAAATTTGTTGCCTAGCGCCAGCGATCCTTTCTCCAGCATCGACGCGGGATTGAATGACATGCGCTACGCGATAGGGCTCGGCCTCCGCTACCGGTTGCCGATCGGCCCGATGCGGATCGACTACGGCTTCAATCCCGACAAACGGGCGGACGAAGATACGGGTG
>DASXNS010000084.1:0-5175 GCA_036494865.1 Chthoniobacterales bacterium
GCCTATAGCACGCTTGCCGCCGGTAGTTGATTCCGGCTCGAAGAGCACAGTGTAAAGATACGAAAAGCCATCCAGCTTCAGGCGGGGAATTTTCTGGCCCATGAAACGCTCGATCGCGTGCAGTGACGCCAGCTCCTCGCCATTCATCAAAGTGAAGGCGTCTCCGACATTTTGGGCGCGGCCAGTACGACCGATGCGATGGACGTAGTCTTCGGGATGCTCGGGCACATCGTAATTAATGACGTGGCTCACGCCCGCGATGTCGATGCCGCGCGCGGCGATATCGGTCGCCACCATAATCTCGTATTTGCCGCTCTTGAAACCCTCGAGCGCTTCGACCCGCTCGCGCTGGGTCCGGTTCGAATGCATCACCGCAACGGAATGCTTGCCGGTTTTTAGTTTATGCGCGATCCGATCCGCACCGTGTTTCGTCCGGCTGAAAATGAGCGCGCTGTCGAAATTAGTCCGCTCCAGCAGCGCCATAAGCAGCTCGAATTTTTGCTCGGCCGCCACCGGATAAACCGCGTGCGTGACTGTCTCAGCTGGCGAACGCCGCGCGCCGATCTCAACCACCTCCGGATTGCGCAGGACCCACGCAGCGAGGCGCTCGATCTCCGGCGGCAGGGTCGCGGAAAAAAGAAGCGTCTGCCGGTCTGTCGAGATTTTTTCCACAATCCGGCGAACGTCAGGCAGAAATCCCATGTCGAGCATGCGATCGACTTCATCGAGCACGAGAATATTTACCTGCCGCAAACTGAGCGAACCTTGTTCCAGCAAATCGAGCAGGCGGCCTGGAGTGGCCGCGACGATGTCCATCCCGCGTGCCGCTTCTTCACGTTGCTTACCATAGCCGACTCCGCCGTGCACGACCGAGACGCGCAAGTCAGTAAAGCGGCCGTAATCGCGAAACGCGGTTTCGACTTGAGCAGCCAGCTCGCGCGTGGGCTCCAGGATGAGGCAGCGAAATGTGCCGTGCTTTGCGAGAAGGGTGAGAATAGGTAATGCGAAGGCAGCCGTTTTTCCCGTGCCGGTCTGCGCGGTCCCGATCAAATCTTTGCCGGCGAGAACAATCGGGAAAGCGCGAAGCTGGATCGGCGTCGGCTCGGTGAACCCCATCGCCTGGGTGCCGCGCACCACCTCTGGCGACAGGCCAAAATCTTTAAATGACACGCGCGGAAACTACTCTGTCTTGGAACATCACACAACGGTCACAAAGGAACGCTGCGGACCAGGAAAATTTATCGGCAACGCTGTGAGTCCGTGTGACCGTTATGGGAGGATTCCAAATGTCGCCATCGCTCCGCATTTTCGTCCTGGCCGACACTCACGATCATCTCCCGGCGAAGATCGAATCGCTGGCGGAAGGCGCCGATGAGATCTGGCATCTTGGGGATGTTTGCGCGCCGAATGTTTTGCAAACGCTGGAGCGAATCGGTCCCCCGGTCGCGATCGCGCGCGGAAATTGCGACAGCAATTTTGAGTGGCCGCTAATCGTTGATCTAAAAAGAAACGGCGTCCGTTTTCGACTCGTCCACATTCCGCCGGAGCGCCCGCCTGAAAATATCAACGTGATATTGCACGGGCACACTCACGTGCCACGAAACGAACGGCGCGGCGGTGTTCTCTTTCTGAATCCTGGATGCGTTACCCGGCCCAATCGCGGCGCTGCGCCCAGTGTCGCGATGCTGGAAATTACGCGGGACGGAAAATTGAACTGGCGTTTTATTCCGCTCCGGTAATCGCGATCCGCAAAATCATCGCACCACCAAGCTTTCCTGCGGCAATTCGCCGCTCGCCTAAATCCCTGCGTCGCCGCTGACCTGCGAAGCGGAAGCCGTGCGCGGCATGGCGCCGAGCGGGAGATTGATCGGCTGCTGCACGAACTGCCAGATCGCAGCAATGGCGCTCAGGATGAAGAGGCCGTAAGCGATTGTCTCGAGCAAGCTGCGCTCTTTTTCTTCCGACCGCACAAGCAAGGCGTAGGTCGATTCGTGAATTTCGCTGATTGGGTAGTTTGTTTTCATAAGGGATTTGTTTGGTTGCGATTATCCTATGCAAAGCCCGTGCCACGCGACAAAACTATGTCATAACCAATTCCGGATCAACAGCTTGCGTGTAAAGCCACTTTTCAGCAGACGCCGATTCTATTCCGGCATCGGGATCAGGCTGTTCCGATTTTGGGACAGCAGCCTCACCAAAAATTCAGCTATTCTTTCGCCGTTTCCGACTTGGGTTCGGCGCTTTTCTTCGACTTGCGTTCCGACTTCGTTTCCGGCTCCGGAGTTGTCTTTGCGCCTTTTTGCTTTTTGCCTTTTTCTTCTGGAACCGCTTCTTCCATTACCCGCGGCGCATCCACCCATTCGATAAACGCGATCGCGGCCGAATCGCTCGGCCGCGCGCCGAGTTTTACGATCCGAGTGTAACCGCCGTTACGCGTAGCCGAGCGCGGCGCAATGTCCTCGAATAATTTTTTGACGGCATCTTTTTGACGAAGGACCGCGAACGCCGTCCGCCGCGCGTGGAGCGATCCTTTCTTGCCCAGCGTGACCATTTTTTCCGCGAGCGGACGGAGCGCCTTCGCCTTCGCGAGCGTGGTCTTAATCCGCTGATGCTCGATCAAACTGCAAACCTGATTGGCCAACAGCGCTTTTCTATGCTCGGCGGTCCGGCCCAGTTTTACCGTCTTTATTTGGTGTCTCATCGGTTCAGCTCGCCGCTAAAATTGCCTAACGAATGCTTATCCAGTCCCTATTTCTCTTCCTGGGTCGCCCCATTCACGCCCGCGCCATCCGCGCTCGGCAGATCCACCAAGCCCGGATCGAATTTCATTCCCAGACCCAGCTGCAACTGTTGCAGCTTGTCCTTGATCTCGTTCAACGATTTCTTGCCGAAGTTGCGATACTTCAGCATTTCGGCCTCGGTCTTTTGAGCGAGCTGGCCGACCGTGGTGATGTTCGCGTTGTTCAGGCAATTCGCCGCGCGCACGCTGAGCTCGATCTCGTTGACGCTCATGTTGAGAAGCTTCTTCAGCTTCATGTTCTCCTCGCTCACACCTGCCGGCGTTTCGTCGAATTCGATCACGTCCTCGTTGAAGTTCACGAAGACATCGAGGTGGTGGCGCAGAATCGCGGACGCTTGCAGCAACGCATCATCCGGCGTGAGCCGTCCGTCCGTCCACACATCCAGGATCAGCTTGTCGTAGTCGGTTCGCTGACCGACGCGCGTGTTCTCGACCGCGTATTTCACCCGGGTCACCGGCGAAAAAATCGAATCGATCGGAATCAAACCAATCGGCTGATCGGCCCGCTTGTTTTCATCACCCGTGGCGAAGCCACGGCCGACTCGCACTTCCAGTTCGGCATCGAACTTATGTTTCTTGTCCATCGTGCAGATAAGCTGATCGGGGTTCAGCACTTCGTAACCTTGGACGAGCTGGATGTCGCCCGCGGTCACTTCGCCTTCCTTGTTGATGGAAAGCGAAAGTTTACGCGGCTCGTGTTCGGCCGCCTTGAATTTGATCCGCTTGAGATTGAGCACGATGTCGGTCACGTCCTCAACCACGCCGGGCAAGGTGGCGAACTCATGTTGCGCGCCGGTGATTTTCACCGCGGTAATCGCAGCGCCTTCCAGTGAGGAAAGCAGCACGCGCCGGAGCGAATTTCCCACGGTGTGGCCGTAACCCGCTTCAAACGGTTCGGCGACAAATCTGGCATAGGTTTCGGTGGCGCCGCTCTCGTCTTTGGCGAGAGTCTTCGGCATTTCAAAACGACCGTAGTGAACTGGCATAACTTAATTTCGGATTGTGGATTTGGATTGCGGATAGATTTTCTTTCCGTTTTCCACTTTCCGGTATCCTCCAAAGCACCGGGTTACCCCTGACGAGTGCGGCCTCGCGTCAGCGACGGAGACCCAGGGACCAACGGCGCAACTTCAAAAACTCGTTGCGGGACGGGGAATCAACACCACTGGCCGCACTTTGCAAGCGCGGATTTATCCTTCGACAATCTCGTCCGGCGATTCGTTTTGCGCCGACGATGTTCTGGGAAAATGGCGCGCAAGCACTTCCCCCGTTTCCTCGATCACCTCGGTCAGCGCGTCGGTGAAATTCTCGTTCTGAAAATGCGCGCGCATTTTTTCCACCAGCCGTTGCCAGAATTCCTCTCCGCATTTTTGATGGACTCCCTCGTCACCTACCACGGCAAATTTACGGGCGCGCGGCGCGACAAAAATCAGGACAGAATTTCGTTCCTCGGTCTTCTCCATACCCAGCTTGTGGAATTTCTCCTGGGCCGCAGCAACCGGATCGCCCTCTAATTTTCCTCGTTGAATGAAAATGCGGATTTGGCCGGACGTTCCCGCTTCCAAGGCTTTGATTGCGCCCGCCAAGCGATCGTGATCGAGCTTGCTGAGAAATTCCTTCGTCCGCATCGCCGTTACCAGCTGGAGCCCGCGCCGCCGCCGCCAAAACTTCCGCCGCCGCCGCTAAAGCCGCTAAACCCGCCACCCGAGGAACCACTCGACCACCGGCCGCCACCGCCGCCATACCAGCCGCCAAAAAACGGCTGCCGGCCGGCGCCGGAATAACCGTAACCAGCAACTCGGCGCGAGACCCGCGTCACGACCAAAATGATAATCACAACGATGATAAAGAGCAGAAGACCGCCTCCATTGCCGGCGCCGGTTCTTTCTTCCGCATGGGTTTTGCCGGTGCCGGTATATTCGCCGCGGATTGCCTTGCAGATCAGGTCGATCCCGGTCGCGAGCCCACCGGTGTAATCGTTCCTCTTAAAATAAGGTTTGATGTGCCGCTCGGTGATATCGAACGCAGTGGCATCCGGCAGCACGCCTTCCAAGCCGTAGCCGACCTGGATGTACATCTTCCGATCTTCTTTAAAGACAAACAGGACGGCGCCGTTTTTGCGATCTTTTTTACCGACTCCCCATGCTTGCGCGATACGCTGGGTGTAATCCTCGATGGAAGAGTCCGTGTCCATTTTTTGAAAGACAGCGACGAGAACCTGGTTCGATGTCTCGCGTTCGAATTGCGCCAGCTGCTCATTGAAACGGCGCGCAGCATCTGTCGAAACAACAGAGGCGTAATCGTTGAAGTAGCCGGCGGGCTTCGGTGGAATGGTTTCCGCCGCGGATAGATTCGCGAAGAGAAACGCGATCAGC
>DASXNS010000085.1:0-9687 GCA_036494865.1 Chthoniobacterales bacterium
CCGGTTTCATCGGCGGTCTCGACCGAGGCTCCGGCTTCAATGAGACGGCGCACGACATCCCAGTCGCGTTTCAGCGCAGCCGCGACCAACGCGTTTTCCCCCGGCACCGGCGGGCGATTCTGGTCCAGCTCGGAGATGAAACAATGATCGAGGATCCGGCGCGGTCGACTTGCCACGACCTGGAGCGCTGTTTCCAAAACCAACGGTGGCCCGCTCTTTTCCAAAGATACGGCCGACGCAGGCAACGGGATAACGGCCGCGGGATCGGGCCCCAGACCGGTGGCTCGAATGATGATCAAAGCAGCAGCGAGGCTGCTGAGAAAAATTCGGACGTTGGATGCGCGCATAGCAATATCTGACGCGGTCATGCTACACCGCGCGTCAAGCGGAAAGAAGCACGAGCGAGGCCAAGGAGGGGAGCGAATGAAATTTTGCGGAATTTGAAGCGGGGCGCTGCTTTCGCCCTTCGCGAAATCAGCCTTGACGGAAGATCGCGCGGGGAAATAGGGTTCGATTTGCTTGGGAACCGAGCCCTGTTTTTCGCACCGCCGCGGTAGATTCTGGTCTGATGATTACCGCACGGGCGCCGGCAGGAAATCTATACAAAAAGGAACATTGATGAAAACGACCATTCTCACACTCACTGCATTTCTCCTGGCTGCGGCCCCGTTCGCTCGCGCTCAAGAGGAATCGCCTGCCGTCCCGTCGGAAACGCCTGCCGCTGCGCCTGAAACTTCGTCGTCGCCTGCCGATACAAGCGTCTCGGTAACCACGGAAAAGTCGGCGTCGCCCGCGGAAAAACCGGAAAGGGCCATGTCGCCCGCAAAAGCAGCTTCGACCTCGGCAGCTGCTTCGCCCGCGAAAAGCAATTCAGCGGCCGGTGCTTCACCGGCGGCTGCGCCCGCCATGCCGACGAAGAAATCCAGTCCTGAAGCGACCTTGAAAGACATCGAAGACAAGTGGGAAGCTTCGGTCGTTTCACACAGTCCCGCCATCGCGCAGGCCTATCTTGCCGAGGATTATCGGGGCGTGAGCTCGAAGGGCAAAGTCTTGACCAAAGCGGCCCTCATTTCGGAAATCAAGAAGGACACCGACAGTTATACTTCAGCCAAAAACAGCAAGTTGGACGTGCGCGTTTTCGACGGAAAGTTCGCTGTCGTGACGGGCGCTTCGACCGAAGTCGGCAAGGGAAAAGATGGGAAAGCGTTTAATCGCAGCTTCCGTTGGACCGACACTTGGGTGGAGCGCGGCGGCAAATGGCAGTGCGTCGCCTCGCAGTCGATGCTCGTTGGGAAATAATCTTTTATCCGGCTGATGAGCGGACGGAACCTGTGCGTTTTCGTCCGCTCACGCCGTGAAGCGAGGCACGACAGCTTCCTTCTCTAAACATCATGGATCCGCAGACGCCGCCATCCGTTCCGCCGCCACCGCGGCGAAATTGGTGGCAGCGGAATTGGAAATGGTTTGTCCCGAGTGGGTGCCTGGTCATCCTCCTCGCCTGTGCGGCCTTCGTCTTCATTATTATTGGGCTGCTTTTCGGCGTGCTAAAATCCTCCGATGCTTATAAGACCGCGCTCGCCCGGGCCAGATCCGATCCGCGGGTGACCAGCTCGCTCGGCTCACCGATCGAGCCCGGCTTCCTGATTTCCGGAAACGCAAACGTCAATGGCGCTTCTGGCCAAGCCGATCTCTCGATCCCGATTTCCGGCCCGAAAGGCAAAGGAACAATTTATGTGGTTGCGACGAAGCAGGCCGGCGAGTGGACTTACACGAAACTGATTGTGGAAGTGGACAAAGACCACCAGCGGATCGATTTGAGCAAGCAGTAGCGCGAAGACGGC
This sequence comes from Chthoniobacterales bacterium, assembly GCA_036494865.1. GTDB lineage: Bacteria > Verrucomicrobiota > Verrucomicrobiia > Chthoniobacterales > UBA10450 > AV80. The sequence goes on from DASXNS010000085.1 coordinate 1,842, forward strand.
AAGCACTCGTTAGGCCGGGACTGCAGGCCAGGGTAACATTGCCAATATGCCGGCGCCCTGGCGAGCGCTCGCGCGGCCGTGGTTTACTCTCGCGCACGCAACGGTAGCTTAGCCGCGCATGTCCATTTCCCAGGAGCAAGTCACGGAAGCACTCAAACAAGTAAAGTATCCCGGGTTCAGCCGCGATATTGTTTCATTTGGCTTGGTCAAGGGCATTCGGATCGACGGCGCTGCAGTCACGGTCCAGCTGGCTCTTGCCACGAACGAGCCCGCAATTCCGCAAGCGATCAAAAGCGATGCGGAAAAAATCGTGGGCGCTCTTTCCGGAGTAACCGAGGCGAAAGTGCTGATCGACATTCACGCTCCGCCCGCCGGTGCGAGCGCGGGCGCTGGCGCGACTCGGATCGAAGGCATCAAACACATCATCGCGATCGCAAGCGGAAAGGGTGGTGTAGGAAAATCCACGGTGGCCGCGAATCTCGCGGTCGCATTGGAAAAAACCGGCGCGGGTGTCGGCTTGTGCGATTGCGATATTTACGGCCCGAGTATTTCGCTCATGTTCGGCAGCCGCGATCGGCCGATGGCAACGGAAGACAACCGCATTATCCCCATCGAGCAATACAACCTGAAGCTGATGTCGATGGGTTTTCTCCTCGATGACGCCGCGCCTGCGATTTTGCGCGGCCCGATGGTGACCCGCTACACTCAGCAGTTTCTGCGACAAGTTGAATGGGGCGAACTCGATTATCTCGTCCTCGATTTGCCGCCGGGCACCGGCGACATTCAGCTCACGATCGTGCAAACGGTCGCGCTCGCCGGAGCGATCATCGTGACCACGCCCCAGGAAGTTGCGCTGATCGACGCGCGCAAGGCTTCGACGATGTTTGAAAAAGTAAACGTGCCGGTCCTCGGGCTGATCGAAAACATGAGTTACTTCGTTTCGCCCAGCGATGGAAAACGCTACGACATTTTCGGATCCGGCGGTGGCGAGCGCGAAGCGAAACGGCTCCGGGTGGCATTACTCGGTCAGATTCCGATCGACATCGCGACGCGCGAATCCGGCGATCGCGGAATGCCGATCACCGCCGAACGCGACGATTCGCCAGTTTCGGCGGAGTTTATGAAGATCGCGCGGAGGTTGCGGGAGACGCTTTCCTTATGAGTCATCGCGCCGGTCGGCTGAACTATAGCCATCGCTCCGAAAAATTGAATAGGCACGACCGATGCTACATCTAAGACAGGGCGGTATGGTTTTTGTTGACAAAACTTCGTTTGTATGAAAAACAATCCCGAGATGCCTTCCAAGAGAGAAGAATCTCAGTTCGTGAAAAACTCCGTTCTCTACAAGGAGTTCCTGGCCGAGCGAGAGGAAATCCTGAAGCACAAATGGATCGAGAGCGAAAAGGCCGGCGCCGATATCGGATTTGAAAAAGCGTTGCTCGACTGGATCGTAAAATATCGCTCCAGCTGGCGGAACAAGCGAATGAAAGAGGCCAAAGCCGAACAGAACGCCGCCTGATTTTTCTGCCGCTTCCTTTAATGCGATCCCGCGAGGTCGCCAAGGAACCCAGTGCCAAAAAAAGAAAATACCCGACCGCCCGCTGCCTCCGCCGCCGCTCCAGTGATGGATGGCGAGGCTATTGCCCGCGCGTTGCGCCGGATCGCGCACGAAATTATCGAACGGAATCCGGAGCTTGCTTCGGTTGTTCTCGCTGGGATTCCTTCGCGCGGAGTGGAAATCGCTGGCCGCATTGCAGCCATCATCGAGTCGCTGAAAAATATTCCGGTCGCGACCGGAATCATCGATGTCTCGATGCATCGCGATGACGTCGGAAAACGCGCGGAGTTGCCGCGCATCCGTGCATCGCGTCTTCCGCTCCCGCTCGAAAATAAAACCGTCATCATTATAGACGATGTTTTTTTTACCGGTCGCACCGCGCGCGCGGCCCTGGACGCGATCAGTTCTTTCGGCCGCCCCGCCGGCGTTCAGCTCGGCGCGTTGATCGATCGCGGCCATCGCGAGCTGCCCATCCGGGTCGATTACGTTGGCAAAAATCTACCGACCGCCCCAGGCGAACGGGTGCGTTTACGTCTCGAAAATTTGGACGGAGAACCCGATGCCGTCTGGCTGATCGCGGAAGGGAAATCATGACGGCGCAAACCAAAACGGAACTGCGCTGGCAGCGCAAAGATTTGCTCGGCATTCGCGAGCTCTCCGCGGAGGAAATTGTTTTTCTTCTCGATGCGGCCGACGCGTTCAAGGAAGTCGGAACGCGCGAGATTAAAAAAGTGCCAGCGCTGCGCGGCAAAACGCTCGTGAATTTTTTCGTCGAGCCGAGCACCCGCACCCGCACGTCGTTCGAAATCGCGGCGATTCGCCTGAGCGCCGACGTGATCAATATTTCCGCTTCCTCCTCTAGCCTAACGAAAGGTGAGACGCTGAAAGACACCGCGAAAATTCTCGAGGCGAATCACGTGGACATGATCGTCCTGCGACATGGCTCCTCCGGCGCGCCGCAATTTCTGGCCGAGCGTCTCAAATCCAGCATAATCAACGCGGGCGATGGCGCCCACGAGCATCCCACCCAGGCCTTGCTCGATCTCTACACAATCCGGGAAAAAAAAGGCACGATCGCAGGGCTGCACGTCGCAATCGTCGGCGACATTTTGTTCAGTCGCGTCGCGCGTTCGAATATTTTTGGGCTGCTGAAACTGGGAGCGCGGGTGACGCTGGTCGGCCCGAGCACATTGGTGCCGCGCGCATTTGAAAAGCTCGGCGTCGCCGTGTCGCACAAAATCGATGAGGTCCTGCCGACCGCCGATGTAGTGAACCTTCTTCGGATTCAGCAGGAACGTCAGCGCAAAGAATATTTCCCGGGTCTCGGCGAATACATTCGGCTATTTGGCCTAACGAAAGAACGCGCAAAATTATTGAAACCGGATTGCCTGATCATGCATCCGGGACCGATTAACCGCGGGGTCGAGATCGACAGCGAGCTAGCCGATGGCGCGCAAAGCGTCATCCTCGATCAAGTCACTAACGGGCTCGCGATCCGAATGGGCGTTCTTTATTTCTGCGGAGGAATTTCCGCGAAATGAACGCGGTCATTCGCAACGGCCGCGTGATCGATCCGGCCAATCAACGCGATGAAGTCGGAGACGTTTTCATTTGTGACGGAAAATTTGCCGCCGGCGCGGCCGACGCGAAACTCGAAGTAATTGACGCGAGCGGTTTGATCGTCGCTCCCGGTTTGATCGACATGCACGTCCATCTGCGCGAGCCGGGCTTCGGTTGGAAGGAAACAATTGCGACCGGCGCGCGCGCGGCCGCCGCGGGAGGATTCACCACGATTGTTTGCATGCCGAACACATCGCCGGTGGCGGACAGTCCGAGCACAATCGCGTGGATTAAAGATCGCGCTGCAGAAGTCGCCTGTGTGAATGTTTTGCCTGCCGGTGCGATTTCAAAAAATCTTGCGGGCGAAGAGCTGGCCCCGATTGGTTCGCTCGTGCAGGCCGGCGTCGTTGCCATTACCGACGACGGGCATTGCATTCAGAATAATGAGCTCATGCGCCGCGCGGTAGAATATGCGCGGATGATCGGCGTGCCAGTTTTAGATCATTGTCAGGATTACGATCTCGTCGGCGCGGGTGTCGTGCACGAAGGATATTGGAGCACGCTTCTTGGTCTGCCGGGATGGCCGAGTGCGGGAGAAGAAGCGATTGTTTTGCGCAACGTTCTCCTGGCCGAGCTGTGCGGTCATCAGATTCATTGCCAGCACATCAGCGCGCCGGGCAGCGTGCGGATTCTGCGCGAGGCGCGGGCCCGAGGCGTCGCGATTAGCGGCGAAGTTTGCCCGCATCACATCGCGCTGACGGAGGACGCGATTCAGAATTTCGATACGAACTTTAAGATGAACCCGCCATTGCGCGCGAGAGAGGACGTGGCGGCGTTGCTCGAAGGAATTGCAGATGGGACGATCTCAATTCTCTGCAGCGACCATGCGCCGCACGCCAACTTTGAAAAAGAAGTCGAGTTCGACGCCGCGCCGTTTGGAATTGTCGGACTGGAAACGGAGCTGGGATTATTTCTCGATTTGCTCGTGCACAAAAATAAAACAATCGATCTGCGGCGATTGATCGAAATGTTCACGGTGAATCCAGCCCGGCTGTTGCAAATCGAGGCGGGCACCATCTCCGTCGGCCGGGCCGCGGACGTGACGTTGATCGATCCGGAAATGGAATGGACTTTCGATGCGAGCGCTTCTCAATCGCTTTCGCGCAATACGCCGTTCGACGGCTGGAAACTGAAAGGCCGCGCCGTCCGCACACTCGTCGGCGGCCGGACCGTTTATCCGGAATAGCCGCCGCTGATGTAGCTCTCGAGGTGCGCAATCGCCGCCGATTGGCTGGCGATGACCCATTTCACCAGGTCGCCGATGGAAATAATTCCACGGAGTTTGCCCTCATCGACCACCGGCAGATGCCGGATCCGTTTATCCGTCATCATCCGCAGGCAACTCTCAATCGGCTCCCGCGAATTCACCACCGTCAGATCGCTCGACATGATTTCCTGGACCTGCGTTTCGCGCGAACGCTTGCCGCGCAACATCACTTTGCGGGTGTAATCGCGCTCCGAGATCATCCCAAGGAGCTGGCCTTCGCGAATGACGACGAGCGCGCCGACATTCTTTGTCGCCATGAGTTCGATCGCCTCGAAGACGGTCGCGTCCGGGGCGACGGAATAGAGGTCGCCGCCTTTCTGGCCCAGAATCGCGTCGATTGTTCCGCTTACGTCCATGATCGAGAAAGCGCTGCGTTCGCAGCAATTCGCCGAGGTAAAAAGCGAAAGTAACGACGCGGGTCTCGCCTTGCAATACTTCTCTGCGACCGCCGATCAGGTTCTTCTGGAGAGAATGAAATCGAACTCGCGCTGTTGCGGCCGCGAGGTGGGAGCGGTGGCCGACAAGGAGTAGCGAAGCGCGCGTAGAATTCGCAAACCGCGCTCGATTCGATCGGGACGCACCGAATAGGGAACTGAAATAAGACTGCGGCGCGGATAATGAGTTTTGTATCTTTTCATGGCGTCATCCTAAGAGATGGGGTAGGACATTGACTGTCCCATGGTAAAAAATAATGAAAATTTCTCGCGCCCGCCGCTGGAGCGGATGATGCGGCTGCATGCGGCCTTGAAGGCGCGCCATTTCCCAAACTGCCAAAAGATTGCGGCCGAGCTGGAGGTCTCGGCGAAGACGATCCAGCGCGACATCGATTTCATGCGCTACCGGCTCGGATTACCGATCGATTATCATCCGCAGGAGTTTGGGTTCTTTTACACGGAACCGGTCACCGGATTTCCGAACATCGAAGTGTCAGAAGGTGAGATCACCGCGTTGCTCGTCGCTCAAAAAGCGCTGGCCCAGTACAAGGGGACCCCGTTCGAGCGACCGCTCCAATCGGCCTTCCGCAAATTGACGGATGGTCTCAAGGATCGAGTCTCCTTTTCCTGGCACGATCTGGAAGACGCGATTTCGTTCCGGAGCGCAGGCGCGAGCGTCTCCGACCTCAAGATGTTCGAAACCGTCAGCAAAGGCGTGCTGCGCTGCGTCGAGTTGGAGTTCGAGTATCGCAAACTGAAGAGCGCCGGCTACGAGTCCCGTCGGGTGCGGCCCTACCATCTCGGCTGTCTGGAAAACCAATGGTACTTGTTCGCCGAAGACCTGGAGCGCCGGCAACTCCGGACGTTTGCACTGCCGCGGATGCGCAATGTCAGATTGACCGCGAAAGGTTTTCGGCGTCCGGCCGACTTTTCGATTAGCAAAGTTTTGCGCGGGAGTTTCGGGGTATTTTCCGGTGAGCGGAAGCATCGCATTCGGCTGCGATTCGATCCGTACGCTGCGCGTCTAGTTGCCGAAAGGACCTGGCACGAATCGCAGAAAATTCGTCCGCTTCGCGACGGATCGATTATTTTGCAGCTTGAGCTCGGAGGCCTGGAAGAAATCGAGCGCTGGATCCTGAGTTGGGGCAACCACGCGCGAGTCCTGGAACCGGCGGCGCTGGCGCAGTTGATTCGCGACGCTGCTATTTCGGTGGCAAAGCTGTATCCATAAGTGCCGGCATTAGCATCGCGGATTGATCAGATTCGTGCCGGAACTTTTTCCCTGGCCGCGACCGCAATGTGCCACCGGGAGATCGCTCGCCCTCTGCACGGCTCCGCGATGAGAAAAGTTTATCTCAGCGCTGAGCGAACTTTTCCTCGATCAAGCTCTGAACAAAATCTTTGATGGGAGAATGATCCAGGCGGTCGACGACTTCGTTCAAGAATCCGCTGACCAGAAGTTTTTTTGCGACCGGCAGAGGAATGCCGCGCGCCAGAAGATAAAACTTCTCTTCTTCGTTGATCTGGCCGGACGTCGCGCCGTGGCTGCACTTGACGTTGTCGGCGAGGATCTCGAGGCCCGGCATCGAGTTGGCTTCGGCGTCGTCGCTCAGCAGAAGATTGCGCACGGTCTGGTAGGCGTCCGTGAAATGAGCATGCGGCTCGACCCGGATTAATCCGCCAAAAGTATTTCGCGCACGGTCGGTGAGAGCATTTTTGTAGAGCAGATCGCTCGTGGTATGCGGGCAGATGTGATCCTGCAACGTGCGCGCGTCGAATTCCTGCGCACCGTCGGCGACAGAGACCGCCAACAGATCGCTGCGCGCGCCTTCCCCGGTGAGACGGCTTAAACTTTCGAAACGCGAATAGGCGCCGCCGAGATTCACATTCAAACTCACTGCCGACGCGTCGCGCTCGGCACTGGTGGCGTTGATCTGAATGGAAAGAACTTTTTCGTTCCAGTTTTGCGCGCAAACATATTTCACTTTCGCGCCGCGGCCGGCGACGAGATCGTTCACGCCGCAGGCAAAACCGGATCGCTCGCGATGAGCGGAGCGGAAATGCTCGATCACCGTCACTTTCGAAAGCTCATCCGCGATCAGAAGCGTGTGCGGAAACACGGCGGCATTCTCGCGGTGCAGCCAATGGAAAATTTCGATCGGCAATTCCACTTCGACGCCGCGCGGCACGTAAACGAAAGTGCCGGAATTCACGAACGCCGCATGGAGCGCTGCGAACTTGGCGGAACCAAGCGTGGCCGCCTGGGCCATGAAGTGGCGGCGAAATAAATCTTCGTGCTCGATCAGAGCGCGCTCGAGCGGTTTGAAAAGCACTCCGCGCTTGAGCAGCGCTTCCGGCAGCGGATCGCGCCGGAGCAATTGGTTGTCCGCAAAAATCAAGCGGCCGGCGACCGCAGCGAGTCCGACAGAGCGATCAAGAATATCATGTCGCTCCGTTTCAGACAGATTGGCGCCTTGGGTGTAACGAGAAAGATCGAGCGCATCGACACTGGAAAAGCGCCACGGCTGGTCCTTCCGATTCGGAAACGGAAGCGACTTGAATTTGCTCCACGCTGCGCGCTGCTGATCCTGAAACCACTGGGGAAGATCAACCGCGCGCGCGTCCGCAGGCCCGGAAAGAATCGACGGCTCGGAATGTTCCTGGAGCGAGTCGATTTCCATTACTTCATCAAGAACAGCGGTGTGATTGGTCATGCCCGATAAATTAGACGCAAACGGCGGTCCCGAGACCGCCGCGATGGTTCCTGTCCTGGAGGCGGAGCCTAGCCGACCGAGCCTTCCATCTCAAGCTCGATCAAACGCTTGAGCTCGACGCTATATTCCATCGGGAAATGGCGGACGAGATCGTTCACGAAGCCATTGACGCTCAAGCTCATCGCCTGCGCTTTGCTCAAGCCGCGCTGTTGCATGTAGAAAATTTGCTCCGCGCTCACTTGGCTGACACTTG
>DASXNS010000086.1:0-4589 GCA_036494865.1 Chthoniobacterales bacterium
AAGTCGCGAAAAAGATTGCGAATGACAGCGGCCGAATTTCAGTCACAGCTTCTTTTTTCCCATGATTGATCCTGAGGTTTTGCTGCAAGGATATCGGCTCGGCGTTTTCCCGATGGCGATGGAGGATGGCGAGATCGGATGGTTTTCGCCCGACCCGCGCGCGATTATTCCCCTGCGAAAATTTCATCTGCCGCACACTCTCGAACGGATCATTCGAAAAGAAGTATTCGAGATTCGGATAGACGTTTCCTTCAGGAAAGTGATGGAGGAATGCGCACGCCGACCGGAAACCTGGATCAATCACGAAATCATCGAAAGCTACACGGGATTGCACAAGATCGGATACGCGCATTCGGTCGAAGCTTGGAAAGAGGGGAGGCTTGTGGGCGGACTTTACGGCGTCGCGATCGGCGGCGCATTTTTCGGCGAGTCGATGTTTCATCACGTGCGCGATGCATCGAAGATGGCGCTTTGGGCGTTGATGGAACATTTGCGGAAGCGGCGTTTTACCCTGCTCGATACGCAATGGCTCACGCCGCACCTGGAAAAATTCGGCGCGATCGAAATCCCGCGGCCGCAATATTTGCATCTGCTCGGCAACGCTGTGAATCTGGCCCGTCGGTTTATGGAATGATCGCGAGTTGCGGGCGCGACGAAATCGCAATCTGCCTTGCTCGGTCTGCGGAATTTTGCATAGTGCAGCCTCACTCGCGGCGCTGATTTTGTTTGGCCGCACGAACTCGGCTGGGTAGCTCAGTTGGTAGAGCAGAGGACTGAAAATCCTCGTGTCGGGGGTTCAATTCCCTCCCCAGCCACACTTTGAGATTCTTATTCTGTTCGGAGCGCTGCCATTTGCTTGCGACCCGCGGCAGGCGAAGGTCGCTTCCAAGTGGTGAAGAGACAATTGGGGGCGGTTATCCTTATTACTTGTTTTTTGTCGGCCACCAATGCGGCGGTGAACCCTTCAGCTGTTTCAGTGTCACAAATGTCGGCTTACAGCCACGGACGGCGGATTCGAATCGATAAGTACGAAACGGCGCCGGCACAATCCAAGTCCGCGGTTTTGGTTCTGCACGGTGCTGGCGGAATTTTATTCGATGGACCTGAGATGCGGCGCGTATCCCGCCGACTCGCCGAGGCCGGCAACACCGTTTACCTCGTTCATTACTTTAACCGGACCGGAACAATCGTGGGGTTGGCTCGCGGGATGCAGAAAAATTTCGAGACATGGCTGGAAACGGTGCGCGATTGCATCGTGTCGGTGCAAAAGGAACGTGGCGACGCCTCGCTGGTTGGTTTGTACGGCTATTCACTCGGAGCATTTTTAGCGGTGGCGGCGGCTTCGAATAATCCGGAGGTGGGCGCGCTCGTCGAGCATGCCGGCGGAATCTGGAATGGAAAAATGGAACGGGTGAAACGAATGCCGCCGGCTTTGCTCATTCACGGAGAAGCTGATCGGCGAGTGCCGTTCCAAAAATACGCGCAGCCTCTGGTGGCTCTCTTGCGCGAGCGGGGCGCGAATTTCGAAACGCGGTTTTTCCCGGAGGAAGGCCACGTTTTCAGCGCGGAAGCGATGGCCCAAGTTAGGGATGCGGCCGCCGGTTTTTTCGCGCGACATCTCGCGCCGAAACGGAGTGGAGTTGCTCACCCGCGACAGCTCGGGGAAAATTAGCGGATGGATCTAAGAAATATCGGCGAAGCCACGGAGTGGTTTGAGGTTTTGCAAACGAGCAAGCGCAGCCAAACCGCGATGATGACGCTCGCGCCCGGCGCTGCGACCGGCCGGAAAGCAGAGGCGCACAAAAAGAGCGATCAAGTCCTCCTCATGCTTAGAGGCAAACTCACCGGACAAGTGGGTGACGCGAAGATCGATCTGAAAAAAGGCGACGTGCTTTTGATCCCGGCCGGAAGGCCGCACCGTTTTAAAAACAGCGGGAAAAAATCGGCGGTGACTTTCAACGTCTATTCGGCGCCGGAATATCCGCCCGCGACTAAGGGCTGAATTTACGCGGCGAGAAGCGGCCTGAAATTATGCGGCGAAGCCGTGCCGTTGAATTTGGGATAAAGAAATTTCGTCACCGGCGCGCTTTCCGTCGCGATCGCGATCGCTTCCTTCAGCCCGGCATCGCGCAGGATCGTAAGCGATTGCTCGAGCAAATGAGTGCCGAATCCGCGATTGCGATATTCCATCGAGACGCACGGGCCGGGAGAGAGATGAGTTTCCGCATCCGCATCCTGCGAAACCACCGCCGCGCCGATGATCCGGACACCGTGCCGCAGGGCCAGACAAGTGGTGGTAGGCGAAGTGAGAGCGGCGCCCAGCCAGGAATCAATCGTCTCCATCACTTCGTGCATGGCGGCGTTCCAGGCGGGATCGAGAATGATGGAGCTCGATATCACTTTGCGCAGTTCCTTTTCGTCTTCGAGCCCGGCGGGACCGATCTCGTAATGTTCCGGAAGCTCGGCGCTGGGCGGCGGGAGCTGGGTCAGGTCCCAGCTAAATCGAATCCAGTTGATGAATTTCATGCAGGTGGCCGCATAATATCGTTGGCGCGGGAAAGCCCGCAACTGGACGTTGGACGAATCGTGCGCTCGCAAAATTAATTCGCGCATTTTTTCGTTGCTGGACGTAAGGGACGTCGCCCTTGTCGCTAGATCGCCTGGACCGCTTTCAATGTTTCGTTAAACGAATTGTAGAGCTCGCGATGTTGCACCACGCCGCGGCGAAGAACCGGCTTGAAATTCGCCAGGTCGGTGATGTTCACGATCTGATCCACGCTCTGAACGAACGCGCTCATCGCGTCATTGGTGGCGAAGCGGTGGCTGATCAAAACGAGAAAATTCTCGCGTCGTTCCGGGTCCGGCCGCCTGATCATTTCCTGAAGAATTGGATTATTTTTCGGCGTCGATCCTTTGAAGTTTTCGTAAACGATCACGACGTTGTAGCTATAGGTTTTCAGCTTGAGGAGCACGTCTTCCTCGAACAAACCGAGGTGCACTTTGTAAGTCATGTCGATCAACTGCGGCACGATCATCTTTTGATATTGCTGATGATCGACGCAGACGAGCGCGGTGTTTTCGCTCAGATCAAAAAAAGAGGAGTCGTGTGCTTCCATGGAGATTTATCGAAAAGCGTTTGCCGGCACGTCCAGACGCAGGCCTGAATCCAGATCGTTGTCCACTCCCCGACTTTTCTGGATCATGTCGATGCCGCGGCTGACTTTTCCTTTTCGCGACGCGAACACTTTCGCGGTCTCTTCGGTGATGAAATCGTTTTCGTAAGCATTAAGAATAGATTGGTCGAAGGTCATCCAGCCGAAGGGCGAGCTCGCCTCGATGATCTCATAAAAACTGCGATGCTCGCCTTCGCCGAGCGCGATTGTTTCCTTCGTGCGCAGATTGTGACCCAAAATTTCGGTGAGCAATTGCCGGCCGCCCGCGACTTTCGGCGCGAGTCTTTGGCTGACGATGTAACGCAAAGTATCCGCGAGCCGAATCCGCAGCTGCTGCTCTTCGCCGAGAGAAAAAAGTCCGAGAATACGATTGATCGCCTGCCCGGCATCCACGGTGTGGAGCGTGCTCAGAACGAGATGTCCGGTCTCCGCCGCCATCAACGCCACCTCCACGGTGGCGCGATCGCGCATTTCGCCGACCAAAATAACTTTCGGCGCCTGGCGAAGCGCGGCCCGCAAACCATTCGGATAATTATTAAAGTCGTGGCCGAGTTCGCGCTGGTTGAAGGTCGCCTTCATCGTCGGATGGACGAATTCAATCGGATCTTCCAGGGTGACGACGTGCACTGCCTGATGCCGATTGATCTCGTTGAGCAACGCCGCCAGCGTCGTGGTTTTGCCGCTGCCGGTCGCACCGGTAACAAGGACGAGCCCGGTTTTCTCCGTCGCGATTTCTCCGAAGATCGGCGGCAAGCGCAAACCTTCCACCGTTGGAATGTCTCCTTCCAGCTTTCGCAAAACGATCGAGAAATGTCCCTGTTGCCGGAAAATGTTGACGCGAAAACGCGCTTCGCTACCTAACGAGTAGCTGCAATCGCACGAACCGCCGGTCAGATAATCATAGATCAGCCGACGATTTCCTTGCATCAAACTGAGCGCGATTTGCTCCGTCTGATAGGGCGTTAACGCTTCGATCGGCGGATCGACGAAGACCGGCTTGAGTTCGCCATAATCCTCGACCTGCATCGGATGACCCACGGAAAAATTGAGATCGGAAATGCCGTCATAAGTTTTCAGCATCGCGGATAAGATTCGGTCGAGATCGGGGATTCTCATGGTTATTCTTCCACGCCGTCAGGAGGCGGCTCCTTCAAGAAGGAGCGGAATTTCTTTTTATCGATCGCCTTGTCGTACGCTTCTTCAGGCGAAATCCGCGCGTGGCGGAGGTGTTCCATGATCGCATCGTCCAGCGGTTGATTGCCCTTTTTCTTCCCGACCTGGATCATGCCCGGAATCTGGTGCGTCTTGGCTTCGCGAATCAGGTTCGCGATTGCCATGTCAACCACCAGAATCTCGAGCGCCGCGACCCGGCCGGGCTGATCGATGCGCTTGAAAAGGTTTTGCGCGATCACCCCT